>MUIA01000155.1 GCA_002084115.1 Oceanospirillales bacterium LUC14_002_19_P2
ACCTGTGCCTTGAATTCCGGGGCATGCCGTTTTCTTTTTGCTGCCATGACTCCCTCCTGAGGGTCATATTGCAACCAGAAAACTTAACTTAGCTGACTGTCCAGTTTTTGGGGTCCACTATAGCTTACCGCCAAAAGGATTGATCCGCTTTTTGTGAAAAGCTCATTGCTGAGTAAAACCCACTGGCAACAAGAAAGAAGGGAACGGTAAACGAGAGAATCGTAAACGGCGGATAACGCAGGACAAAAAAGTGCCCCAGCATAATCAATAGCATCACGATAAAGCGCGACAGATCTACGAGATACTCCCTATCCTGCATAATGTCCCCCAACCGTTTACGCAAGCCTCGCTAAAAACGACTTATGAAGGCACAGTGTCAGACGGACAAGCAGTATCGAACACTTGATCTGTCATTAGTAATTGAATCGGCATCCACGCTCAATAATTGATCACATCCTGCTTAAGAGGAGAGCTACATCATTAGGGTTTCACAGGAAAACATGCGGCAGCACAGCAAGGCCAAAGCCTGCTGTTAGGAAGAGGCATCCACAGGCTTCGATGGAGATATTCCTGGTTCAGAGAGCCAGAAATTTCACCACCCAGCGGGCCACACGGCCGGAGTCGACTGGCGCATGCAGGGAGATTAATGCTTCACGAATCCGACTAGGTGGAATCTGGAAATCCTGGCTGCCAATCAGTGACCGAACAAAACTCAGACTGAATTCGGGATGTCCCTGAATACTCAGAAAACAATCACCATACTGCAACATGTAATAGGGGCAGAACAGATTCCCCGCCAGTACTTCAGCATCCTCCGGCAGTACGACCACCTGATCCTGATGAAAACAGGCGAGATCCATCGAATCACACCAGGGCTCCATCCAGGGTTTACGCTGAGCCACCTGGTTAAAGGCGACCCCAAGCCCCCAGCCCCGGTCCGATTTTTCTACCGTTCCTCCCATAGCCTGCGCCATGATCTGGTGCCCAAAGCATATACCAATGGTCTTTTTTTGTGCTTTGTAGAGGTCTCGGACAAAGTCTTCCAGGCGGGCGATCCAGTCAAGCGGGTCATAGACGCCATGTTTACTGCCGCTGATCAGCCAGGTATCACACTCATCAGGGCTATCAGGGAACTGGTTCTCGAAGCAGGTATAGACTGCATACTCCAGCTCAATCCAGGCGCTGGAGAGCAGGGTTTCAATCATTTCAGGGTAAGAACCGTATTCGCTGGCCAGTTCGGGTGTAAAACTGCCACATTGAAGAATTCCCAGTTTCACAGGCTCGTTCCCTCCAACAGTAAGTTGCAGATTTCCTGAAGCAGGAATCCTGCCGTTTTCACATCCTGCCTTTAATCACAAGCTGATCGATCTCCGTCGTCAACTATTTCTTATCGGCTCCATCGCTTTGACCGCCACAACCATGAGAAATTCCGAAATCTATATCAAATTATTTTGATATAGCTCGCATGCGTTGATAGACTTTCTCTCATGACTGCAACCGCTACCCCAATATCCCCACAAGCCATAGGGGAACAGGATTTTCAAACACTGGCTGCCCTTAACAAGGCGGCCGGTGATCCGTTGCGTCTGGAGATTCTGCGGTTGCTGCGTACGGAGTCCATGGGGGTACTGGAACTGACCGCTGTTTTTGACAGCAAGCAATCCGGCATGAGCCATCACTTAAAAGTGCTCGCACGGACCGGACTGGTCACCACCCGGCGGGAAGGCAATTCCATCTTTTACCGTCGTGCACTGCCGCCGGCAGAGGACAGCCTGGGCGATTACATCCGCGCCCTGTTTCAGGCCATTGACGCCATGCCACTGAGTCAGGCGGTGCAAGCTCGTCTGGACGATATCCGGGCACAACGGGGCGAACAGTCCCGCGCCTTTTTCGCCCGCCATTTCCACGAGTTCCGTCTCCATCAGGAAATGATTGCCGAGCATGAGCTCTATGCTCGCTCAGTGCTCGACATGCTCGGGAGCATCCAGCTGCCCGCCCATGACACGGCACTGGAGCTGGGCCCCGGCGAAGGCTGCTTCCTGCCTGCTTTGTCAGAGCAGTTCCGACGCGTCCTTGCTGTGGACAACTCGGCCGACATGCTTGATCAGGCCCGGACAACCGCCACCAGCGAATCACTGGACAATGTGGAATTTGTTCTGGGCGAAACCAGCGACCTGCTAACCGAATATCAGCAGTCCGTTGACTGCCTGATCGCCAATATGGTTCTCCATCATATTCCCCAACCAGACACCATATTCCGGCATGCCGCGGCCATTTTGAAGCCCGGTGGTAGCTTGGTGATCAGCGAACTCAGCGCCCATGACCAACACTGGGTGCGGGAATCCTGCGGCGATCTCTGGCTGGGATTCCGCGAAGAAGAACTGACGGAGTGGGCGCAAATGGCAGGGCTCACGACCGGTGAATCGCAATACCTGGGGCTGCGTAACGGCTTCCAGATACAGGTGCGCTGTTTCCGGCGCCCCAAACCAATACCGTATTCAATTAATAACCTTTTAGAGGACACAGAGCACATGGCTGAATACTCACTGTTCACATCAGAATCCGTCTCCGAAGGCCATCCGGACAAAATCGCCGACCAGATTTCTGATGCGATTCTCGACGCCATGCTGACGGATGACCCGGAGTCCCGTGTCGCCGTCGAAACCATGGTCAAGACTGGTATAGTCATCGTCGCCGGTGAAGTGCGCACCAACACTTATGTGGACATTGAAGACCTTGTCCGTCAGGTCGTAAAAGACATCGGCTACAACAATGGCGACCTGGGCTTTGACGGCGACTGTGTGGCTGTACTCAACGCCATCGGCAAACAGTCCCAGGACATCGCCATGGGTGTGGATGAAACCAGCATCCACGAACAGGGCGCCGGTGACCAGGGCCTGATGTTCGGCTACGCCACCAATGAAACCGATGTGCTGATGCCTGCTCCGATCTATTACGCCCACCAGCTGGTGAAGCGTCAGGCGGAAGTCCGTAAGAATGGCCAACTGCCCTGGTTGCGTCCGGATGCCAAGAGCCAGGTGACCCTGCGTTACAGTGCTGATGGCAAGCCCGTCGCGATTGACGCCGTGGTTCTGTCCACCCAGCACAGCCCCAATGTCAGTCAGGAAGAACTGCATAACGCGGTACTGGAAGAGATCATCCGTCCGGTGCTGCCTGCGGAGTGGCTGAGTTCAGAAACCCGCTACCACATCAACCCGACCGGTAACTTCGTCATCGGTGGCCCTGTGGGCGACTGTGGTCTGACCGGCCGTAAGATCATTGTGGACACCTACGGCGGCATGGCCCGTCACGGTGGTGGCGCATTCTCCGGTAAGGATCCGTCCAAGGTTGACCGCTCCGCTGCTTATGCCGGCCGTTATGTTGCCAAAAACATCGTTGCCGCTGGTCTGGCGGATCGCTGTGAAATCCAGGTGTCCTACGCGATTGGTGTAGCGGAACCGACATCCATCAGCATCAACACCTTCGGCACCGGCAAGGTCTCTGATGAGCGTATCGGCGAACTGGTGCGCGAACACTTCGACCTGCGCCCGAAGGGCCTGATCCAGATGCTCGACCTGAAGCGTCCCATCTATCAGGTTACTGCGGCCTATGGCCACTTTGGCCGCGAGGAGAAGGAATTCACCTGGGAAGCCACTGACAAGGCCGACACACTCAAGAAGGCCGCCGGACTGTAAGATGAAAGCCGCACGGGTTATCCCCTGCGGCTTTTTTTTCGCCTGAGATACATTGGGCAAGACAAAGAACGAAACAACGAACATGACAACGCCAAAGCTAACGCTCTGGCAAAAGGAGATAAACCGATGACCGCCAACCTCAACACCGTGGCAACCTTCAGCGACTACAAGGTCGCCGATATCAACCTGGCGGAATGGGGCCGCCGGGAAATCCAGATTGCCGAAGGCGAGATGCCGGCACTGATGGCCATCCGCAACAAATACCGTGACCAACAGCCTCTGAAAGGTGCCAGGATCATGGGTTGTATCCATATGACCATCCAGACCGCCGTCCTGATTGAAACCCTGGTGGAGCTGGGTGCCGAGGTTCGCTGGTCATCCTGTAACATTTTCTCCACGCAGGATCATGCTGCTGCCGCTATCGCCGCTGCTGGTATACCTGTGTTTGCCTGGAAAGGCGAAACCGAAGAAGAGTTCTGGTGGTGTATTGAGCAAACCATCCAGAAAGACGGAGAACTCTGGGACGCTAACATGGTGCTGGACGACGGTGGCGACCTGACTCTGGTACTTCATGAGAAATACCCGGAACTACTGACCCGCATTCACGGCATTTCTGAAGAAACAACCACGGGTGTTCATCGCCTGCTGGAAATGCTGGAAAAAGGCACATTGCATGTACCTGCCATCAACGTGAACGACGCTGTCACCAAAAGTAAGAACGACAACAAATACGGCTGCCGTCATTCACTGAATGACGCAATCAAACGTGCCACAGACCATCTGTTGGCCGGCAAGAAAGCGCTGGTCATTGGTTATGGTGATGTCGGCAAGGGTTCCGCTGCCTCACTTCGTCAGGAAGGCATGATCGTCAAGGTCACCGAAGTGGATCCTATCTGTGCCATGCAGGCCTGTATGGATGGCTTCGAGGTTGTCTCTCCCTATATTGATGGCAAAAACACCGGCACCGCCGAGTGCATTAACAAGGAACTGCTGGCGACTATTGATCTGGTGGTGACAACCACTGGGAACGTCCACGTTTGTGACCGCCACATCCTGACCTACCTGAAAAACAGCTGTGTCGTCTGCAACATCGGTCACTTTGACACCGAAATAGATACCGCCTTCATGCGTGAAACCTGGGAATGGGAAGAAGTGAAGCCACAGGTGCACAAGGTCTATCGCAACCGTGCCGAGAATGATCACCTTATCCTGCTCTCTGAAGGCCGACTGGTGAACCTGGGCAATGCCACTGGTCATCCTTCACGGATCATGGATGGTTCCTTTGCCAACCAGGTGCTGGCGCAGATTCACCTGTATGAAGCTGGCTTTGCCAACTTGTCTGCTGCCGAAAAACCGGCAAAAATCACGGTCACCGTCCTGCCCAAGAAGCTGGACGAAGAAGTGGCCCGTTACATGGTGGAAGGGTTCAGCGGTGTAATCACCCAACTGACCCAGGAACAGGCAGACTACATCAGCGTACCGGTCGACGGGCCCTTCAAGAACGACGATTACAAATATTAAACTCGTCGTTCATAAGGCGCGTCCGCCAGGGCGTGCCATCTGCCCATAAAGACCCTAAAAAAATACGAGCAGAGCAGCGAACATGACAACAGCAGCAGTAACACCCAACTCACCGACAGTCAGCTTCGAGTTTTTCCCCACGAAGACGGAAGAGGGCGCAGCCAAGCTGATCGCGACCGCACAGAAACTGACTGCCGCCAATCCGGAATTCTTCTCGGTGACCTATGGTGCGGGCGGTTCAACTCGGGATCGTACCCGCAATTCGGTCTATAACATCCGGGAAACAACCTCTGTTCCGACCGCTCCTCACCTCTCCTGCGTTGGTGACAGCAAAGAAGACATTCGTACACTTCTGACCCGGTATCAGCAGGATGGCATCCAGCGTATCGTTGCCTTACGGGGCGATCTTCCATCCGGCATGGGACGTTTCAACAGTGGTGACCTGCAGTATGCCAATGAACTGGTGGCTTTTATCCGCAGCGAAACGGGTGATCATTTCCATATCGAGGTGGCCGCCTATCCTGAAGTACACCCCCAGGCGAACAGCATGGAAGTGGATCTCCAGAATTTTGAGCGAAAGGTGAAGGCCGGAGCGTCATCCGCCATTACCCAGTATTTCTTTAACGCTGACAGCTATTTCTACTTTATAGAACGCTGCCGCAGTCTGGGTATTGAGATCCCGATCCTGCCGGGCATCATGCCAATCACCAATTTCACCAAACTGGCCCGTTTTTCTGATGGCTGTGGTGCGGAACTTCCCCGCTGGATCCGCAAGCAGCTGGAAGCCTATGGCGATGATTCCGCCAGTATCCGCCAGTTCGGGGAAGAAGTGATTACCCGACTCTGTGAACGCCTGCTGGCTGGCGGCGCACCGGGATTGCATTTCTATACGCTGAATCAGGCGGAACCCAGCTTAAAGATATGGAATAATCTTTAAGCTGCCCCTTAATAATCACATCAAGGCGCTCTAAAATGATTAGGCGCCTATTTTTTTCTGAATCAGAAACCATTTTATTCAGTGACGAATAAAAATAACAATATAGTTAACAACATTCTCACTACCATAATGTATATTCAAGCAACCGGTTCATTGACAGGCAACACGACTTATTTAACCTTACATTTACATAGGGATCAAATATGCATTCTCTACCCAGAGCTTCCTCTGAGCTTAATATCTCAACAATGCATCAAGCGAACGAGGGAAATGTCAACAGTCCAACAATCAACAATCACAATGTAACATTGGAAAATAATGCTCAATCTTATAATAAGGTATTCCATAAAGGTGGTTGTCTGGGATTTTGGCAGGGAACATGGAAATGTCTTCGCGACTATCTAATTTACCCTATTGTATTAGTCTGTGTGTTCATAGCTGCATGTACGATTTTATTACCTCTTTCGATTTATTATACGGCGACATCAAACTGTCGCCATATGCGTCATCTTGAAGAGAAAGATATTAACGATTTCCTTAATATTGATAGTGAAAACTCAAGAATACTAAGTCTTGAACAAATAAGAATTCATGCAAAAAGAATGAGGGAGCAAGAAAAAAGCACTGCACAAAAAGGGTGTGATATTTGCCTTTCGTTACTTTGTCCATGCACTGGTGTGTGCATTCTGTATAACAACGTTAAGAATTACTTGTATGGTATAGAGCCAAGCCATAAGTTGAAGACCTTTTATTCCTATCCTCCTTCGGGTGAGGAGTTAAAGTGGCTTGAAAACAGGCCTCCTCAATTACCAAATCCACAGCCAGTCAATGGAAACACCCCATAAATTGCCACTACAGCCATTATGACGAAGCCAATTCAATATTCGTCAAACAAGCAATACCACGATTACGCCTTCATTTATGTTTATTATGATAATTTCACCACATTGGTGTTAGTATAAAATAGCAATAATTGTGAAGCAGTAATGTATCAAGCGCCAACATGAGAAACCCCCGAATTTATACCCCGCAAGCCCTTTGCGCAGACACAACGATTATTCTTACAGACAGTGCAGCCAATCATGTTGGCAAAGTGCTTCGCATGCGTCCGGGAGAGCCGCTGACCCTGTTCAATGGTGAAGGAGGAAGCTGGCAGGCTGAAGTTCACCTTGTCAGTAAAAAACTGGTTGAAGTCAGAACGCTTGAACAACTTGAAGGAGGCAATGAATCGCCGTTGCGCATCGAATTAGGGCAATCTCTGAGCCGTGGCGAACGGATGGACTATGCGATCCAGAAGGCGACAGAGCTTGGAGTGACAGATATCACCTTACTCTTCAGCGAACGCTGTGAGGTTAAGCTGAGCAGTGAGCGTCAGGAAAAGCGTCTGAATCACTGGCAACAGGTTGCCATTAGCGCTTGTCAGCAGTGTGGTCGAAATCGTGTGCCTACGATCCATGCTCCTGTATCACTGGATACCTGGCTGGATAATCGCCAAACGGATCTCAATTTTGTGTTACATCATAGAACCGAAAAACAGCTCAAGGGATTTGAACGCCCACAGTCTGTCTCTCTACTGATCGGACCAGAAGGCGGTTTGACAACAACCGAGATAGAACAGGCCCAGGATCGGGGTTTTCATCCACTGGCACTGGGGCCTAGAGTCATGCGCACAGAAACGGCGCCTGTTGCCGCTGCCGCCGTTCTGCAATACCTCTGGGGTGACTGGAACTGAGAGATTTTAAATCTGGCAAATTTTTCTAAGTAAACGACAAATTTTATGTAATTGACCATTTGTTCAAAAAAGCTAACACTTGACAGGCACAGGGCCATACCCTGAATGCAGGATGCAATCGTTTTTAAGAACACACCAAGGTATTTCTCATGAAAAAAATCGTTTTAACCGCTGCTCTGGTTGCCGCTTCTTCCTCCGTTATGGCTGCGGCCCCCGGTGGCCCAAGCTGTGGCTGGGGTAACATGCTGTTCGAAGGCCAGTCCGGCACGCCGACTCACGTTGTCGCCTATACCACCAACGGCACCTCCGGTAATGCTACTTTCGGTATGACGTCCGGCACCAACGGCTGCCAGACATCTGCACCGCTGACCTACCGTGGCGATAAGATGATTAACGTCTCCTACATGATGGACGAGCTGTCTGAAGACATGGCGCGCGGAAACGGCGAAGCACTGAATGCGGTTGCTGTTATGATCGGTATTGAGCAGGAAGACCGTGCCCGTTTTGCATCTGTCACTCACGAAAACTTCAACCAGATCTTCCCGAGTGCTGACGTAACAGCAGATCAGGTAGTAAACAACCTGGCCGTTGTCATGAACAATGACGAGCAACTGTCCAAGTACATTGCATCCTGATAGCGTTTCGCTAATAAAAGACAGTCGTCACTAGATGACGACTGTCTTATGAATAATCTGATTACCCATTCGTCTGATAACAGAGCAACTGGTTCTACCTATCCATGTCGCGCTTTTTGATTTCCGCCCTGGTCAGGCAGTTACCAGCCATGTTGCTGTGCCTGTTTTCTACGGCTACTTTTGCCACGCCAGCCATCGAATCGTTGGCTCGCTCCCCGATGTGGCTCAAACTGGGACATTATCACACCAGCCTGATGAGCCCTTCCGGTTACACCAGTTATGTAGATGATCCTACGTTTTTCCTGAGCAAAGACGGGGATAACAATCCCCAGGCTGAGCTGGCAGCAACAATCCAACTATTCTCACAACCGGAACCGCTTTCAGATAGCAACGCCTGCCGTTTTCAGGCCCACTATCAGTGGCTGACCGAGCAGGGCTATTCCTTTCCTTCACTTTCCTGCCCAGAATACGACAACTGGCGCCAACAACTACAAGCGCATTCTGTCACGTTGGCTTTCCCGGCCGCTTATATGAACAGCCCGTCATCCATGTTCGGGCATACGTTCCTGCGTTTTGATCCGGAAAACATTGCTGAGGATTCCCTGTGGCTCTCCTGGGCGGTTAATTTCGGCGCTACACCGGAGGGCGACGACAACTCCATTCTCTACGCCTGGAAAGGAGTCGCTGGCGGTTATCCGGGCAAGTTTGCCATGATGCCCTATTACCGAAAATTGCAGGAATACAACCGTCTTGAAAACCGGGATATCTGGGAATACCGATTGAACCTGTCGCCTGAACAGACGGCATTTATTAGCAGTCATATCTGGGAATTGCAGGATATCCGCTTTGATTACTATTTCATTGATGAAAACTGCAGTTTTCGCCTGCTGGAGTTACTGGAACTGGCCTATCCAGACCTCGACCTGACCAGTCATTTTCCTGTGGCAGCCATTCCTGTGGATACTGTCAGAGCCGTGCTGGATGCGAATCTGGTGAAGAACGTTCATTATCGTCCTTCCAATGCTACGACCCTTCACCACTACCTTGCGCCACTGAGCCCATCGGAACAGGCCCTGGTTTACGAAATGGCACTGGATCCGGACTTAATGGATAGCGAAACTGTCACCCAATTACCCACGCAACAGCAGGCACGGATGATCCAATCATCCTACAAATATCTGCGTTATGAGGTGAACAAGCAGCTTCGTTCACCAGAAACAGCCGGTAACAGCTTGACACTGCTACGAGGACTAAACCGGCTTCCGCCGCATAACATCACCCCGCCGGTGGCGCCAGAGAAACCAGAACAGGGGCATGACACATCAATGCTGGCGCTGGGAGGCGGCCATCACAAAGGCCTTGGGAATTTTGTTAAGCTTCAAGGGCGCTTCACCTATCACGATCTTTTAGATAATCGTGAAGGCTTCCCTCCAGGCGCCGAGATCACCTTTGGCGATCTCCGTATCAGGGGCTACGAGGACAATTACTGGCAACTTGAGCAGCTGGATATCATCTCAATTCGCTCACAGTACCCACGGAATAGATTCTTTAAGCCGCTGTCCTGGCAAGTTCAAACAGGGCTTGAACGTCAGCCCGGCTCCGATGGCAAGGAGCATCTGGCAGCCCATATTAACGGTGGAGCAGGTATCACATTACCAATCACCGCTAATAGCCAATGGTTTGGTCTGGCAACTCTGCGCATGGAACACAACAGCGGCTTCGATCGCAATATGCAACTGGCACCTGGTATCAACACCGGATTCAGCAGCCACAACCCCCTGGGCAACTGGCGACTGGAATGGCAACTGGATCAGTTTCTCAACGGCGAGCTGCGTTCAACAGTCAGCCTGGGACAACACTGGGAACTGAACCGTAACAATGGCCTGCGCCTTGATGTGCGTTGTGAAGACCAGGATTCATTTAATAACTACGAATTGTCGTTAAGCTGGCGTCACTATTTCTGATCAGGGACGATAATGAAACGAAAGACTCTCTATTCGCTGACACTGACCATGGCCTTGTTAACCAGTTTACTGACAGGCTGCCAGAGCCTGACAGGACTCTACTTCTTTCCGGAAAGTGGTTACCGGTTGACACCGGATCAGCTCAACCTTGCCTGGCAGCCCGTTGAGTTGAAAACCCGTGACAACACTATCCTGAAAAACTGGTGGCTGCCGGCTCAGCCCAATCCAGACACCGGTGAGATACTTGGCACTATTCTGTTCCTTCACGGTAATGCGGAGAATATCAGCACGCATATTCACAGCATCGCCTGGCTCCCTAGACAAGGTTATAACGTTTTTATGCTGGATTACCGGGGATTCGGTCACTCAAGCGGCAAGCCAAAACTACCCGAGATTTTTCAGGATATTGATGCCGCCGCCACCTGGCTGTTAGCGCAGGAGCCTGTTCAACAAAAGCCGCTGTATTTGCTGGGTCAAAGCATCGGTGGCGCACTGGGCGCCACATGGATCAGCCAGACCAACCAACAGAATGCGTTCAGCGCGGTTGTACTGGATGCACCATTCGCCAGCTGGCCCGGTATGTCTCGCTATGCCATGTCCCGCCAATGGCAAACCTGGGCATTCTTACCAGGAACCTATCTGGTACCCGCCCAATGGGATGCTGAACAACATATTGAGAAGCTGAAAAAACCGCTACTGGTGATTCATAGCATTGAGGATGAGATCATTCCCACAGCCCAGTCCCGAAAGGTGTACGACAAAAGCCACGCACAGAAGCAGTGGCTGGAAGCAAGAGGGCCTCATATCTCGACCTTTGGTCAGCGGGAAAACCGGAACACCGTCTTACAGTTTCTACAAAAACATCGCGATTGAAAACTGGCGGTACGCTTAACTGCTTACCGCCATTGCTTCATCAATTCCTGCTTCAATGCCGTCGAGATCAGGGATGACAGCAGGCGTTCCATGGACAATGACACAGGCTTTCTCGTATTGGCCAGGCTCTTTGTCACGGTGAGAGATATCAGCGAGTGCAACACTTAATGGATGGGGTATTCCCTGAACAACCAGTGCGTAGAAGCGAAGATCTCCCTTGTCGCTGACGCGATTCATGATGGCGAAGCGGGCGTTATCCCGGCCTTCCGGTAGGGCTTCACCATTGGCGCGTTCAAACGATACGACCGGAATCGTCTGATCACGCCAGCTGATCTGTCCCAATAACCACTCGGGTCCTTCTTCCTGTGTTTCCAGCGTTGAAAAAGGAATCATTTCAGCCAATGCCGCACTCGGCACCAGCAGTGCACTACCCGACATCGGGATAAGTAACGCTGACAAGGTTTCCTGGCTGTGACTCATGATCCTGTCCTGTTTACTGTTATCGTCTGAGTTATGCGGGGCATTTTTCACCCTTTACGGCGGTCTGGCGAGCAATGCGGTTCACCAATTGCTGCGCCAGTTGCTCGGGCGTACCGGAAAAATCACTGAAACCAGCGGATTGTATTGCGCCTGGCATGACGTCACTGACGGCACTGTCCAGACTCTGAGTCCAAACAGGCAACCCTTGCTGTCGATAGTGCCCGGCTTCAACTAGACCATCCTCCCCCATACCGGAAAAGATAATCGCACCACTGACGGGCCAGGCCAGACGCGTCAGCGCCATCACTTCATCAATAGATGGGCTGTAAGGGCCACTCCATGCCCTGCCGAGCAATCGGACCCGCTGGTTGTCATCAATATCCATGGCCTGCTCTACCGACGCCAAGAGTACTTCGCCCTGATGGAGCGGCTGACCATCACCGGCTGTGACCACATCAAACGGACTGTGTCGTGCAATCGTTGCTGCCAGCACCTGGGAAAATGCCCTGTCGATATGCTGGGCATAGATAAAGGCCACCGGTAAATCTTCAGGCAGACAGTCCAGAAAGACTTTCACGGCTTCTGGCCCGCCCAGTGATGCCCCAAGCACCCAGGCTTCATCAGCCAGTATATGCCGCATACGTTGACGGGAAGCCGGCTTCAAAGGCCAAGGTAAAACCTTGCCCTGGCCTTTGGGTTGATTCGCTATTTCCTTTGGCGTTACCGAAATAAATGTTTTCAGATTCGTTAATAAACGACGCTGCCAACGTGAATAGTCCGGGGTGTTTCTGGCCGGCGCCTTACCAAGTCCGTAAAGCACCGGCGCCTGGGAAAGATCTGGCAAGGATTCCAGCAGAAACTCACGGTTGTTCGCATCTTCCAGATCCACTATCCAGAGACTGACCCGACGATCTTCCAGCGCCCAGGTCGTACATCCGTCCGTTGCCAGCGTGGCAATAACGGGATACCCCGCCTCTAGCAACAGCGTGCGTATGGCATGCCGCTGCAGCGACGTATCCGCGATAATGCCGACACCGCCACGCTCAGCCATAGACACTGACCAACCCCTCAATGGCCTCCAGCAGCGGCCCTTCCTGGAACGGCTTGCCCATGTAATCGTTGACACCGATCTCCATGGCACGCTGACGGTGCTTGGTACCGGTTCTGGACGTAATCATAATGATCGGTATGCCCGACAATACGGGATCATTCCGTACTGCTGTGGCGACCTCAAAGCCATCCATCCTCGGCATTTCGATATCGAGCAGAATCAGGTCAGGCCGCTGATCCTGCAGCAGTGCCATAGCTTCCACACCATCTCGTGCCACCAGCGTGTCGTAGCCATGCCGACCCAGCAGGCGGGTGGTGACCTTACGGACGGTGACCGAGTCATCCACCACCATGATCAGAGCCTTGTCATCATGACTCTCTGGTGCAGCGACAGGCTCAGCCTGAGGTTCAGCAGTCGCCGTACGCGCCAACATCCTGAGCGCCAGCGCCACCACATCCAGAATGATAACAACACGACCATCGCCCAAAATCGTAGCGCCGGAAATGCCGGGCAACTTCGCAAACTGCGGCCCAAGGCTTTTCACGACAATTTCCCGGCTGGCTGACAGCCCATCAATCTGCAATGCGACACTGGTGTCACCGGAATGTACAAGTAACACTGGAACATCCTGCGTCATCTGCGCCAGTGAGGGTTGGCCTTTGCCGAACATTTCGCCGAGGTAATGGAGCCTGTAGCTGCGACCGGCATACTCGTACTGCCCACTGTCATAGCTGGCCTGCAGGTCTTTCGGACTGACTCGCACAATACCCTCAATGGTATTGAGCGGAACGGCATAGACCTCTTCCCCCTGATTCACCATCAGCGCCCGGTTGACGGACAGGGTAAAGGGCAGACGAACCTCAAACGTGGTGCCAGCATCCTGATCAGAATGAATATCCAGACGCCCGCCAAGCTGCTTGAGTTCACTGTTCACCACATCTAGACCGACGCCTCGGCCGGAAATCTGGGTGACTTTCTCCGCCGTACTGAAACCGGGTTCCAGAATCAGTCGGGTGACGTCAGCATCACTGACTTCCGCGCCTGATGCCAGCAGACCGCGCGCCAGCGCTTTCTCCCGAATCGCATCGGGATTCAGTCCTTTACCGTCGTCACGGAGGCTCAGAACAATATTACCGCCTTCACGGCCGAAGACCAGGCTAATCTGACCGGTAGCGGGTTTGCCTTTGCGGGTACGCTCATCCGTGCTTTCTATGCCATGATCGACCGCATTCCGGAGCATATGCTCGAGTGGCGCCAGCATCCGTTCCATAACGCTACGGTCCATTTCGCCCTCAGCATTTTCCACCTTTAGCTCCACGTCCTTACACAGTTCAGATGACACCTGACGGACAATTCGACGCAAACGTGGCAGCAGGCGAGAGAAGGGCACCATGCGGGTCCGCATCAGCCCTTCCTGCAACTCGGTGTTGATGCGTGCCTGCTGCGTAATCAGGGTTTCCGAATCCCTGTTACGATCTGCCAGAGCATCCTTGAGATCCATCAAATCCGTGGCTGATTCTACCAGCGAGCGAGACAACTGGGCCAGTTCGGAATACTGATCCATTTCAAGCGGATCAAACTCAGGATGGTCCGCCAGCTCACCTTCATGACGGGAGAGGATCTGGCTCTGGGTTTCAATATCAAGACGGCGCAGCTGCTCCCGCAAACGCTCGATAGTGTCGTGCATTTCCTGGAGGGTATAGCTGAAATCACTGATCTGCTGCTCTATACGCGCCCGGCTGATACTGGTTTCACCGGCCAGGTTAACCAGCTGTTCCAGTAGTTCCGCGGGTACGCGCACCATTTCACGGGCAGACACTTCAACCGCGTTATTACCTGTAGTTTGTCCTGATGAGAGAAAAGCCGGCGCCTTAATAAACGACACGTCATTACCATCAGGCTGCGGGAATGAGAGAACATCCGCAATTTTTCGATCCGGTTCAGCCGCTTCAGGAACATCTGATGCTTCGGATGCCGATGCCGTCACCGCCGGCTCAAGAACCTGACCGAAGCTTGATGCAACACCCTCAACCAACCGTTGCAACTGTTCAGTGTCGGTGGCCAGTTCACGAATCTCGTCTTTACCAATACTGCCTTTCTGCTGCAGCCCTTCAACCACCACTTCCATCTGATGGCTGGCATCACCCAGCTCAGCCAGACCGGCCATTCGGGCACTGCCCTTTAAGGTATGAAGCGCCCGCATCAATTCTTCAGCCGGCATCATATTGGCGGTATCGGTTTGCCAGGCAGCCATCTGCTCTTCTATCTGTTCCAGCAGTTCCGTCGCCTCTTCCAGGAAGATGCCGGCCATTTCAGGATCAAGCCCATCGGGCAGTGCAACGGATACAGGCTCGGATGCTAATGGCTGACTATTCTCCTGCACCTCTTCTGTTGGCTGATCGTCGTCAGTCTTACCGCCTCTGAACTCATGAATCAGGATGCGCAGGTCTTCTGCTGAACGACACACATTGTTGGAACGCAGCTGGCTGAGCATTTCATCCAGTGTGTCATGGGTGCGCAACAGAAGGTTGATCAGCTCCTGTGAAGCAGAAAGCCGCGCTTCACACAGGTCTTCATAGAGATATTCCAGTTCATGGCCCAGGTCACCGATTGCGGTGACACTTGCCATTCGCGCACCGCCCTTCAGGGTGTGGAGGTGACGCTGGAGAGACTGCAGACAGGTCTGATCGTCTGGATATTCCAGCCAGCGGTAGAGGTCACGTGACGCCTCTTCGAGGATATCCGTTGCTTCATCCAGGAACAGGGCAATCAGCTCCTGATCCATATCATCAGACGCGACATCACCCGCTGCGGTGGTCTTCTCTATAGGAACGGTCTTTTGATTATCGGCCTGATCATCAATTGCAGCCGACACACTGTCCTGCAGCAATACCGAAATCCGATCCAGCAATGGCTGAGAACCGGTCGGTGTCTGCTGAGCGGCCAGCTGATCCATCATAGCAATCAGATGTTCATGACTATCCCGTAAGAGCTGTACAAGATCATCATCCATCGTAATCTGGCGTTGCAGAATACGCTGATAGAGTTCAATGAGGCTGTCGGCCAGTGTCGCCAGTGGCTCAATATCCACCCGTTTCGCACTGTCGCTAACGGTAATCAAGGCATCGAGCAGCGCCTGAGCGGTGTCCGTATCCTGCTGATAATTCCAGTGGGCCAGCGTGTCATTGGCCTCCAGCAGCAGATCGACACCTTCAGCCAGAAACAGCGCAACGGACTTCGGCTCCTGCCGTGAACCAGAGACTGGCTCTTTCTCATCAATATCTGTTAACCGTTCAGACTGCAGCAGTTGTATTTCATGAATGAGGTCATTCGCACCCGCCAGCGGCGACAGCGGATTGGCATCCAACTGATCCAGACCATCCTGTATCAACAGGCCGCCACGATTGAGCAAGGCCAACACCGGCTCATCTGCCACGATATTGTGCGCTTGGAATTCCTTAATCATCTTTTCCAGCGGTATCACTACATCTGCGAACGGTATGATACCGGCCATGCTGGCACTGCCCTTCAGGGTATGAAGTGATCGCTGCAGTTCGTCGGTTATAGCCAGGGCAACCTGTCGTTCATTGGATTCGGCAATAAAATCATTAATGACCTGAAGGTGGACGACAGCTTCCTTGCGGAAAATATCCAGCAAATCCGCTTCCGATTCAGCTTGCTCGACAGCACTGTCATCGACAGCCTCTGGCGCAGGAGCAACAGGAGGAGGTTCGACGGGTGTCCAGCTTTCACCACGAGAATAACAGTCCGCTTCATCCATCAGGGACTGGATATCCGGCGATAAGATCTGTTGTTTTTCAGCGAAAGCGGCGATCGTCGAGGGCAGGTGTGCAACCACTCGCTCAACCAGTGAAACCAGTGCATCGGTAGGATCGATAGAGCCATCAATGACCCTGTTGAGCATGTTTTCAATGCTCCAGGCCAGTTCACCAACAACCGTGGCGCCAACCATACGACCACTGCCTTTCAGCGTATGAAAACCCCGCCGGAACTCTGCCAGTGAGTCCGCATCGGTACGATCTGCCTGCCAACGAGGGAAGTATTCAGCGAGGGTTTCACGAACTTCCTGAGCTTCTTCTATAAAGACTTCAAGCAATTCGTCATCGATCAAATCATCGGTTTGCGCCGACGTTGCACTATCGACCGGCTCCGGGGATGCGGCCACAGTCTCATCAGAGGCCAATACAATCTCTTCAACTATCTCGTCGGACAGCTCTTCCTCAGGCGTACTCCCCGGACAGTAACCCAGTCGATTCAGGCTCTCATCCACCACATCCAGAATGACATCACCCTGACTTTGGCGGTCATCCAGAAGACGTTCAAGGAAATATTCAACCCCGGCAATCGCATCAGCCAGCGTGTCCAGCACATGCCAGTCTGGCTCAGTACGGCCAGTTAACAGTTCCTTTTCCACATACAGAGAGGCGGAAGCCACTTGCTGTGCAGCACGATGCAATGGAATCATGGCCAGACCGCCACGCACACTGGCCAATACCTCGGGTACCGGTGCCAGGCAGCGGGTATCCCACTGCGACGCGATATAATCGACAATGGCGTCTTTCGCCTGCTCCAGTCCGCTGCGCGCTTCCTGAATAACGGCCTGATGCGCACTGGCAATATCCGCTTCCGGTACCGCAGAGTCACCCACTGAGGCCGGTTTTTCCTGTGCCATGCCGGCCAGTGTCGCTTCGGCATAGAGCAGACTGCCAGCCACATCCATCAACACATTGCCGTCATAGCGATCCTCATTCACCATGCGGCCCAGGATATCGACCTGATCCTGAATCACCTTACGGGGAATGCCCAGCCCCAGAACGCCCATGGTATCGGCCACCTGGCTGAGTACAGGCAGCTGCGCTTTCACCAGTTCACGGTCATTGCCCGGGCTGCGGACATAAAGATCCAATGCATCTTTGACAGCCATCAGTTCATCAGAAACCGCTTTAATGACCGAAGACATCGCTGCATTGTCTGGCCCATGTAGTCGCTGACGCTCCAAGGAAACAGTATTTTCATCCGGCAAGGCATCATTCAGCTGATATTGCGCCTTGATAGCCGTTGTCATTGCACCTTCAGAACTGGAGCGGGCAACGCAATAGAGCAGATTTTTGAGCAAATCCTCAGGAACCGCACGGTTTATGGCCGCGTCACCTTCCTCAATCAGGGAACGGATTTCCGCATCCACCTGCCGCAGCAGGTTTCGCACCGTCGACGTATTTTTACAGCCACCAGCCTTAAGGCTTTCCACTAACGCAGAAACCACAGGCCACAGCGCTCCCGCCGGAGAGCCTTCCAGCAGTGTATTAAGCCGTTCTGAGACTTTCAGGAGATAAGCCAGATTCTCTTCGTTTTTGAGTCCCTTGATATAGCCGACCAGCGCCATCTGATACATCTGGCGCAATTTTTTCAGGAAGGCGGGCAGTTTCGGGTTCCTGAACGGTTTGAGATGGTCGCCAATCACGGCAGGAACCGGCTCACCCAGCTGCGGCTTGAACAGGGAAGTTTCAGACAGCAGGCTCTCTCCACGAGCAGCCCGCAAGTCATTGAGTACAGGCATCACCACAACCGGCAGATCACGGCGACCGCGGTAAACCTGTTCCAGATAAGGGGGGATCTGCAGGATCGACTGCATCAGCACTTCCAGCGCTTCATCCCGGTTCGCGACCGCGCCCTCCAGCAGAGCACGGGTCAGGGCTTCCATTTCTTCTGCCAACAGGGCAGCGCCATAGAACTCCACCATGGTTAATGTGCCATGGACCTGGTGGATATAGTTCAGGCAAAAACGTAGCCGGGCATCATCCTGCTCGCCAGACTGCACACTATCGACATACGCTTCCAGCGACTGACGCGCCTGTGTCAGGGTGTCACTGATCTCACCTTTCACCCAATCCAGGGCGACGTAATCGTGGTGATCCCCCATAACATTCACCTTTGCCTCTGTAAGTTGTTGATTTATAAGGCTTTTTCTAGACTGAGACGAGCATTTGGTTACAAATTTTGTAACAAGATTTCACCGCTGTCGCATATAATGCCCTTACACCGTATCTGGTCTTTGCCTTTTTTTATCTGGTTTTGTGCTATTTTGGGAAACATCTTTATCCTTGGCCATTATCATTTTTTATACTGGGTTTAGTGTACTTTTTGTGGTGGGTGGGGTAAACCTTGGTACAAAATCGTTGTACAAACAAAAGACTATCGACGCATATAATTTGCAATGAAGGAATTCATGTGCCAAGTGGATATTAACGAGTGCCCTTTACCCTATCAACATTCCGGATATAACGCTGCTTTGCGGTGATGGTTCTGTGGCCGCTATGTCTGTTTTCATGGTCAGACACGCCTTTAGCTTTGAGGTCGTGGAGGGTGAAAAAATGTTCAGGGTCTATCTTTCCAGAGGATTTGGCCCTACGCATTATTTCGCCAAAACCGTTGGATAACTGCTTTGCTAATTTTGCGTTCTTTCTACCTTCTTCCTCCGGGTCTTGCTCTGGTCTTTTTTTTGGTTGCGTTAAAAACCAAAAAAGGAGAGTCTGTTTTTCGTGGGCGGTGGGTGATCAGGAAATCTACAGCTTTTCGTAACCTGTCGGTCCATAGGGTTATTTCCGGGTTGCTACCTTTGCTTCGTTGGTAATAAAGCCCTTCCTCCAAAATATCATCCATGCAGATTGTGGCTAATTCTCCTACTCGTGATCGGAGTATATAGGAGAGTTCCATAATGGCTTGCCAGTAAGGAGGGAGCAGGTTGTAAACTAACCAGTAGGATTCATCGGAAACATACCTACCAAGAGGTCTGGCTTTATAGACCAATTTTAACTTTTGTGATTGGTTTTCAGGCATTCCTGGCTCATCATTGATACATGCGTTCCATGCCATAGTAATGAGGTTGTGCCGCTTCTTTCTTGATGATTCTGAAGGGATAGACATTAGATATTTTTTAATAAGCGGCGGGGTGAGATCGTTTACTAGAATGTCGCCAAAACGCTTACCTCTGCTATTTTCTGTATTGCATATATCAACAACCATGTTCTTTCTTTTTCTGCGGTCTTCCGGGTGTGATATACGATCAAAAAGGTCAGATTCGAGATATACAGAAAACATCCAGCGGACCGTCCGTATTTCTTTTTTCTTTAACTTGAAATAAGCGTTCCATAGTTCATTTTCTGTCATGTCGGAGGGGCCAAGTATCGTTTTTTTACCCCTGACTGGTTTGCCATCCTCGCACCGCAAATAAGGCCAGTACATCCAATACCGACCTTGAGGGAAGGTATCGCGTGGCCTGCGAATATGTGGTTTTTTGCGAGTCGGCATATTAACTCCTACCAAACATCACCTATTGGTGTTACTTCTTCATCCAAGAGGCGGGAATTGATTGCCTCTAATGTTGTGACAATGGAATCCCCTCTCCCTTCCCAGAAAGGTATCTTGTTGTCACGCAAAAAACGGATTACGTCACCTGTTCTTGCGTATTTTGTCCATTCTTTTAACTGATCTTCTGTTATCAGACTGTTGTTGGTCATTGGCTATACCCCCTGTAATTAGTAGCCATGCTAATATAAATACCCAAGGAGAAGCAACTGCTTCTCCCTTTCACTCGTCCTCCGGTTCGATTACAGCAATGATACGCGCCAGGAAAGACAGGTCTTTCTTTAGGAGTAATTCATCGTCTGTGGTTCGAATGGAGTCATTCGTTGAACGCTCGCAAATGGCTGCAAAGAGCTTGCTGGACTTGCGGGTGCGGTATACGAATTTACTTTTTGCTCTGAGGGGTTTGTCGCCATCTATGAGTAGTACTGATCCTTCACTACAGAAAGGGTCCATGGCTTCGTCGATAGATAAGGCGACTTCTGTAGGGCTTTTTTTATCTTTGGTTGGAACATCAATTGAGTTCATATCCGGCAACCTCCCGCTGGCCGTGCCTACTACTGGAACCATCGTGCGTATGACAGTATTAAACTCTAAAAGAGATGCTGTACGTTTGTCTAGTTTAACGGGGTCGATCTCCAGTATTTTTGCGAACTTGATGACGGTGGTGGGTGACAGTGCGACATGCTGGTTAAAGCACTGGCTGATGTACCCTTGCGTTGCTCCCATGGCGTCTGCCAGTTTGTGTTGGTTGAGATTTAAGTCGCTCTTGCGTTCGTTGTATAGCGCTTTCAAACGCTTGGCAACGCGACGGTCTTCTTCGGTGATTCTCCGGGTTTCTTCCCCTGACATACCAGACTCCTTACAGATTTTTTATTGGGTATAAATATCAGAGGCACGACGTTTAGCCGCAGCCTCTGGTAGAGGTGCGGCGCTAGTCGATGGTTTGTAGACTGACGAGCTTGAGTGATTTCATAGAAAAAGTGCACCACTAAACAAAAAACACGCTACCGCCCGGAGATGTAGCCTATCTATAACAGAAGGCAGGGCGTGGTTCTCTGTAGCCCAAGTATAGCGTATTGTTTAGCAGTGCTATTAGTGTCGCTCAAATACAACTGAAACCGTTACTGAGAATTTATACAGTATGTATGAATTTGTTGAAAAAGCTCCTTCGGTGGCAGGCATCGGGAGAGGAAATCACTGGCACTTATGGGGGTTTGCCAGCTTAAACCACGGAATATTACGCCTCCGTGTTCGCATCCTGCGATGACCCAGGCATCCTGCCTTTTCTCGTGTCGCCGCTCCAGCCAGCGTTGCTGAACAGGCGACAGGTATTTTTTGTGGGTAAGGTCGA
>MUIA01000090.1 GCA_002084115.1 Oceanospirillales bacterium LUC14_002_19_P2
GTGCTTGATGATCCTTCAAAGTTCGGCAATGTAGTGGGGGCGATGCTAGAGCAGATGGGGGCATTAGCTTATATCTTTCCAGGTATTGTGGGCTTCCTAGCCTTTATATTTGCGCTTCAAACCTATTCGGCTTATGCCAAAAGCAAAAGGCTGGCATAGTAATTATCATTTTCATATTTATCGAATTAAGTTTTGTAGATGTAATCAGGAAGGATATCGATGGATCGTTTAGTTAAGCCAGGGGATATAGTCGTCACAAATTTTCCTCCCCTCTATCAACACTGGTCGTTGGTCACAGACCGCGTTTGCCCGAATGGCCGCTACATGTTGATATCTGCTACTGATCGAAACGGCACAGTTAAAGAAGAAACTTGGGATGCTGTTACGCAAGGTAAGCATACATATATCGCTGATTTTAGCTATGGAATTCCATTAACGGATGCCTTGGTTCGTGCTCGCTCACAAATAGGGCAATGGAAATACCATCTAAAAAACAGAAATTGTGAACAATTTATCAGTTGGGTATTTACCGGAAGCCTTACATCCAAGCAGGTAACTATGGCAGTTGGTGGGGCTGCTCTTGGAGCTGCAGCCGTAGGAGTGCTTGCTAAAAAACCTACCTTCGCCAAGTTCTTGGGTGCTGCTGTATTGCTCGGAGGTTTAGGGTTGGTGGCTGCTAGGGCTGATAAGAAAGAGCCTGAATTGACGGAAGAGTAGTATTTATTCTGAGAAGGATCTATCAAATCAGGGAGCATTACGCTCCCTGCAGATTGCATCTTGCTATTCACCACCCCGGATAATACCTCAGCAGGCGCTGGGCGCAGTCAAAGAAACGGTCGTCTAGATGACGTGCGCTCAGATCGGCGGCAGTGACACCAAACTGTGCCGTGATTTCCTTTCCCCAGGCTGCGTTGTACAAGCTGGCCATCAGGTAGAACAGGGCGCGTTGTCCACCTGACATGCATTCCAGATACTCCAAGGTAAGTTTCAGGCTGATAAGCCCGATATCGTTACGGTCTGTTGCCTTGTCCTGATCATCACTGCCCTCTACCGAGTGGAATGCTGCGCAGGCGCCAGTCATACGGATGCCGTCTTTCCATGCTTGCAGAAACTCGGCTTCTGTCCTGTGAGTTTCCATTTCCTGGCGGTGCATAGCTTCGACGACCAGTTCTGTGCTGCGTGGCTGTGTTGCCAGTGCGGCAAGGTCAAGTAATTCCCTGACGGTGCAGTGCGCGGCATGATCCGGAATTTCCGTCACCGGACAGGTGAGCAGGGGATGGCTGGCGTTGTTCGCTTTTCTGGGTGAGCTTGTCATGCCTGCGCCTCCGCTATGGTTTGTTCCTGTGCGCGTAGTCGCCAGTTCACTTCCTTCCAGTAGCGGCGGTTATTAGAAAGCCGCTCATCGAATTTTGCGGAAACACCAGCGGGGATCTGGCGAATTTCGCCACCTTCGGCTAAGAACTGTGCGACTTGTTTTTCAATGCGCTGGCGCACGTGCTCCCGGCTCGCCAGCGTCGGCATATACTCCATGTCACCGATCGCGGCCCAGGCGTCAGCTTCTCTGTTTTTCCCTTTTCTTGTTGCGGTTTCCATGGTGGGCTCCTTGGCGCAATGCGCCTGTCTGGTTTGTGTTTGTTATTCAGCAGAGATCGAAGATGGAGCGTTGGCGTCGGCTGCCTTCAGGGAGTCGGAAGGTGCTGATGGTGACGCCTTGTGTTTGTTCGCGGCAGTGAATCACCCGGCCCAGAGCAATCAGTTGTTCCAGGTCCCGTTCAATGGCAGGACGCTGGATGCGGGGGAAGTGCACTAACAGTTCCGGCCCGCTCATGGCGCGTTCTTCTGACAGGAGTTCAAGAATCGGATGGGGCATCGCGGTTCTCCTGATCAGTGAGTTGTGCATTCGGGTGTTGTCCCAGCCGGTTCATTTGCTCGAAACGGCCTTGCAGGCGGGTATGGCTATAACGGTCAACCATGCGGCGGTCTTTCCAGCCCTGTTCGTCCATAACCGTGCGGCTGTCTATCCCTGCGGCGAGTGCTTCCGATGCCCAGGTATGGCGGAGGTCGTGAAACCGAAAGTTTTCAGGCAGTCCCGTTTCCCGCTTCAGACGATCCCAGCGGGCTCGAAACTGGTTCCAGTAACCGCCAGTGCCGTTGTGAAAAACCACGTTGGAACCGGGGACGCGATGCTTCCAGCACTCCTGTAACAGCGATTCAATCCGGTTGGTCATCGTGGTCAGCAAGCTTTCACGGTTCTTTGTGCGTTCACGGCGTTGCTTTAAATCGAAGGGATCAATCGTCTGTTTGTCTGCGCTATAGACGATGATGTATCCGGGCTGCCTGACCCGTTTGCCTGTGATGGGATCGTTAATCTCTTTGGGCCAGAAGACACGATCCCAGGTCAAACCGATCAGGTTGCTGCGGCGCCAGCCAATCCATGCCGCAGCCTGAATCAGGCGTGTGAAAGGTCGGCCATAGAGGGCGTCGCTGTTCTGAAGCAGGCAGGCCAGTTGTTCGGGATCTAGGGCATCGGTACGTGCATGGCCCGGTTCGATGCGTGCGATAAAGTCGGCCAGGTTGCTGTTAGTCCACCGCAGGCGACGATAGACCCATGACAATATGACGCGGGCCAGCGCTTGACGGTTGCGCAGCGTATCCTGTTTATAGGGCCCCCGCCCTTTGGCCTGATTTAGTTTTTTGATCAGAATTGCGTCGTTTACCGGATAGCGAGGACGCGGGATTTCGTCCTCAGCCGGGTGTGGCTGGTGATACCACACGTTTCCGTTCCGTTCCTTACGGAGTTGATACAGTTCGTGATTCAGGTAAGCGCGTTTTGTGACCTGGCGTAGATCCTTAAAGTAGAGTTCCAGACCAACCACAATGCCTTGGTCTGAATCATCCAGTGGTAAGTCGTCCAGACGCCAGAACTTACCCCGGTATTCAAACGGGCAGCGCAGCATTGCTGCATGGAGCAGGTCATCCTTATGGCTGGCCTTGGTCGGTGACTCCATGGTCAGGTACTCCACCATGGCTTCTCCGAAGAGCCTTACCGGCTTCTCTCCCCTGGCTGACTTGCGGGCGTTGTCGATCAAGCGGTCGTGGAAGTCCCGCGCTTCGCTTTCCGAGTTAAAAGTCGCCCGAGTTCTTTTGATACCGAGGATGTTGTCCTTGTAGTCGTACTTAAAACGGTATCCATTCCGGGTTTTGACCCGCTTCCAGGGTTTTGTTCGGCGTCTGCCCATTGTTCATTCCTCCTCCTGCGACGGCTTTCCACGTAGTCAGCCAGCTGCCTTTCACTGAACCTGATCCATTTCCGGCCACGGGTACCGAAGTCGTAGAACTCGATTTGCCCCCGCTCGACCTCGCTATAGATGAAGGTCCGTCCCAGCCCGGTGCGGTGCGCGATATCCGCTACGGTCAGCACCGGCGCATCGTTATCAGTCGTTGTCATTATTCTGTTCTCCGTGTTGCATGTAATGCACCACTTGAGCTAAGGTTAGCGGAAAGGTTTTGGTGCAGTCAATGCACCAGGATAAAAAAATTAAAAGCGCCGGAGAGCGCTTTCAGGAAAAGGAGGGTGTTATGAATGCAACAAAAGGCAGGCGGAGGCGTTTATCAGGCGGGTGTGCGATGCTCGCTGGCAATGGCCAGGGCCTCGACCATACGGGCGACCTGGGCGCGATCCTCGCCGGACAGCTTCTCCCAGCCAGCCAGCTCGGCTGGCACCAGCAGATCCTCATGGCTGGCGAGTCCCAGTGCCTTGGCGACACGGCTCAGGGTATCAAGGGTAAAACCCTTGTTTTTCTCCAGGCGCATAATGGTGGTGTGATCCATTGTCCTGGATTCTGTGACGCAGCGTTCGGCCAGTTCACGCATGGACCAGCCTTTTTCCAGTCGCAGGCGACGGACGTTGTCTCCCGGTATTGCCATGAAATGCGGGCCTTTCTCTTCTGGTTTGGATATTGCACCAGTTTCCCGCACCAGCACCTTTCTGTATACGGCATCTACTGCACCTCTGCTCACTGCGGTATCTTCCTCTGTATGGTGTGCTATATGCACCATGATAGTCGATAGTGGGAGGTCTGCCGCATGATGACACCGTTTCAACAACTGCTGAGGCACCGGCCCCGTCCTGCCGCCGTTCTGGCTTTGCGCCGACTGCTGGATGTGGACCGTTCCACCCTGTACCGGTGGAGCCGAGGTGAGCCTTACCCGCCTTACCATATGGCGCAGAAGATTATCAGCATCCTGGCAGAGTATGGCGTCGCCATGGATTTCAACGGGATTTATGAGCCCAGCTTGCCAGAGGACGCCCCTGAATCATGAACTGGCCAAGAACACCGGAAGGTATGCGCGACCTCGCCGCCCAGCTACTGGAACTGGTCGGCGGTCGCCGTGACGCCGCGCCCCGTTATTTTGATTTCATTCCGCCGGGACAGGTGGCGCCAGTCAAGGGCTGGTCACCTTGGCGAGGCAGGCGGATTGAGACTGAATATGTACTGCGGGAAGGTGAGAGGGATACGGTTAAGGACGGTCGTCGCTACCTGTTGAAACCCCTCGACCTTGAGGCCATAGCACTGCACCTGCGCGGCAGGGAGCGACTTGGGGTCTACCCGATAGACACAGATGAACAGGTAAAATTTCTGGCGGCGGACTTCGACGACCATGATGGCACGCTGCCTCCCGAAGCCGTGTGGCGGGAAGTGAAAAATTTCTGGGAAGTGTGTGACAGTCAGGAGTTTATTGCCCATATAGAGCGGTCAAAGAGTGGCACCGGGTACCACGTGTGGCTGTTCTTTGATGTGCCGGTACCTGCGGCGAAAGCACGTGCAGTGGGTCGTTACCTGATGGAAGAAGCCGGTGCACTGGATGAAAACGAAGACTTTTCCACCTTCGACCGCTTTTTTCCCAACCAGCCCTACCTGACCGGCAAGGGGTTCGGCAACCTGATCGGCTTGCCGATGTGCGGGGAGCAGAACTACCTGGAAGGGCGAAATGCCTGGGTGAATCCTGAAACCGGCGACACGATTCCTGACGGTGCTGGTTATCTTGGTGAGATCCTTGCTCGTGGCCGTAACCCAGTGACGGAGGTAGATAAGGCGCTGGAAGACTGGGGCATGGCAGACCGGATCGAAACGCGGGACGCGATGCCGGAGCACAGGGAGCGCAGCGGCGATGAAAAGCTGGGCACTGGTGAAGAACTGGAAACGGTTATCCAGCGTTGTGCCTTTATGCGGTGGGCGACAACACCGGAAAATCAGCCGGATGTGGCGGAACCACTCTGGTACGCCATGATTAGCAACGGCGCACGGTTTGACGCTGATGAAAGGTTGCATGGCGCAAGTTGTCATCATGGCGGCTATTCCCATAAGGAATGTCAAGACAAGATCAGCCATACCCGCCGGGGTTCGCCGGTGGGTTGCGAGGTGATTCGGCGTGAAGGTTTCAGCGGTTGTCCGCGCAATGGTTGCGAGATGCCGGATGGCCGAATCGTGAAAAGTCCTGCAGGGCTGGCCTACTGGGTTAATACAAGAGCTGTACCGGATGTGAGCGAGCCTGTCAGGATGCCAGACGACAGTGAACCTGCATCAAACGCTGTTGAATCTCCTATGCCAACAATGCCCGTCGAAGCAGATGGGCAGGGCGAAGATCCGGAATCACTCCCGTGGGAAAAAGATATTCCCCTGTATCCCTGTAGTCGTATGCCATGGCCTTATGTTGAAGAGGGGTGGGACATCAGCACCGAAGGGCTACGGATGCCGGCGCGACCGATCAAGGACAGCAAGGGCAAGGTGGTCGGAATGGCGGAAGGTGACCGGATCGCCCTGCGGCCGATCTGGGTTCATGCCATTACCAAGGATATGTTTGGCAGCCGGGGCGCGGTGATTAAATTTTTTGATTATGACTGGGCGCTGGAAACGGCGTTCATTCCCCTGCGCCGATTGAGTGAGGCTGGCGGCAAGCTTGGCATGGAGCTGCGTGATCAGGGGATGCCCCTGGTGGCTGGTAAAGAAAAGTGGGTGTGCCGTTACCTGGATGACAGCGCGAATAACTGCATGCGCAGAGCATTGACCGCGAACAAACTGGGCTGGTTCGATGCGCAGAAAAAGCCGGTATTTGTGCTGCCTGAAACCATTATTGGTGACAGCCATGAAGGCAGTGTGTTCTTCCAAACCAACAATCAGCAGGATACGGCTTGCATCGGCTTCAACGGCACCCTGAACCAGTGGGTACAACGGGTGGCGATGCCGTGCAGCGGTAACCCGTTATTGATGTTTGCGACCCTGTGTTCATTGGCGGGGCCGTTCCTGAAGCTGTGCCGTGGAGAGTCTGCCGGTTTTCATTTCTATGGTGCTACGTCCGGCGGCAAGACCACCTTGCTGCAGGTAGCTGCCAGTGTTTGGGGCGATGGCACGGACCCGCAGGAAGGCGCCGACCATACCAGCATCCGCAAATGGCATTCCACCGGTAATGCTCTGGAAGCGACAGCGCAAATGCATAACGACATGGTGTTGTGCCTGGATGAAGTGGGGCAGGTAGACCCTGGTGAGCTGGGTAACATTATCTACATGCTCTCAGGCGGGCAGCCGAAGGGGCGTAGCCAGATTGAAGGCGGGCTCAAGAAGCAGGTGACCTGGCGTCTTCTATTCCTGAGTAATGGTGAGATGACTGTAGGGCAGATTCTGGCGCAAGCAGGGCAGGCAGAAAAAGGCGGACAGCGACACCGATTGCCGGATATTCCCTGCGATAATCCTTATGGCGATGGTTCCGGTGTGGTGATTAAGAGCCACGGCAAACCGGTGAAGCCATTCGTGGATGATCTGAAGGCCGCTTGCGGTGAAGTGTTCGGTGTTGCAGGGCCGGCGCTCACTGGCTGGCTAATAGGCCGGATTGAGCGGGACGGGTTCTTTCCCTTTGTAGGGAAGTTACGGGAACAGCTGACGACGCTGGAGCAGAAGCTAAGAGAGGGAATCGACCTGCCCAATGATGGCGGTCGAGTTGTACGACGTATGGCAATTATCTGCCTGGCAGGATTCTATGCTGCGCAGGCTGGGGTAACGCCATGGGATACGGACGAGGTGTTTCAGGCGGTGGTGCACGTCCGCAACCTGTGGCTGAAAGAACTGGGCGAGGAGATCAGTGAAGAAGACCGGGCGCTGGCCTACTTCCGTGCGCAATTGCTTCAGAACCTGGCGCTATTCCGCAACATCGAACATGAAGGGGAGATCAAGGACGCCATTGGTCTTCGTGGTAAGGGACACATCATGCCCTATACCCACGCCATGAAACAGCTGGCCGGCCCCTTTGACCAGAACATGATCCTTAAGGCGCTGCTGCGTGATGAATTGCTGTGGGCGGAAAGCGGACGGTTGGCACGCAAATGCCCACGCATAAAAGGACGGACTGACCGGCCACGGGTGTATGCGGTGAAAGACAGTTTCATGGGCGAGCCGGAAAGCATGCTAGATGACCCTTGGGAAAGCATTCACACGCCAGAGCAGGTCTGGTGATATCACACAGTATTGACAACAACAGCGAGGCACACGGAAGAACAATGTAAATGATTGATCTGGAAAATCTGGGCAATGATAACAGGCGGCAAAAGTAGCAATTGGCACCTATTACTTTGACCCAGCCAGCAGAGAACTAGCAAGACCTTATCCCTCCCGGTAAATCCGGAAACCAGCGTTGCAAAAGGGCTTATGTTGTGACTTTCTTCGTCGATTCAATTAGATATGGGGAAACAGCAGATGCATAGCTATGGAAGAAACAGCAATTCTGAGAAACTACAAGCGATATGGTTTTACTAAACCTGTTGTTGGATGCGTGAGTAGAACAGAAGATTATAACAACTATTACAGGTTGTTATGGTTATCTGGTGGATGTTGGGTTGAAGTAGAAGAATTAGATCTGATTTATATTGATTCGGAAACATATACATTGCTGGCTGTAGTGGCATGCCACAGCCGTATGAGTATTATTTATCCCCATGTGCAAGAAAGCGCAGATTTATAGTCGGCTTTTATGGGAAATCTATTCTCTTATTGGTTTGTTTCGCTTATTCTTTATTGGTTTTAATCAAAATGCAGTGGTGAGCTTTATCGATTTATAGGTGGAAATACAAGTTGCTGATGTTTGCTGTTGTTGTATGATTTTCGATTCTAGGATTATGGTGGACCCCACTATCAAGACAGTAAATCCACAAATTTAAGTTAAGTCCTGGTAGTTGGTTGATTGTTCCTCATGCAAAGTGAATTGCCTGAGGGGTTCTGTAATCAAGCGACTGGTGT
>MUIA01000408.1 GCA_002084115.1 Oceanospirillales bacterium LUC14_002_19_P2
TCTGCTGGCTTTATTCCCACTCTGAATAGGGTTAATGTTAGACACTGGTACTTTTAATCTGGCTGTTATGATCATTGTTCAGTGAGCTGACAGTTGCCTGTGTCATGACAAAGGATATCCGATTCAGATTTGCTACATTTCTTGTGGTTTCTTTAAATTTAAATAATTCTTGTTTATCAATGGTTTACTGAAAACAGCCGTTCAAAACTGTTTATTTCTTGTTCAATAAATTGCACCCTAGCCTTGCGCTAAGTGTACCCACAAGTGTCCCCAAATCCGTTAAAATATGACTAACACCCACATGAAAAATGCACATTTCAGTGTACAGTTACATGCTGTAACGGGGTGTTCGCAGGTGCAGACAGAGCCTGAATTAATTGAATTTAAACTGGCAGGGCATGGTCGAAAGACTGCGGAATTGATTTTTGGGAACAGGGCATGCTGGCAGACAAGACGATCCGTAACCTCAAACCGAGGGAGGCGGAATACTGGGTAAGCGATGATACACGACGCAGGGGTGTTGGTCGTTTAAAACTCCGTGTTCGCCCGAACAGTGTGAAGGAGTTTTATTACATCTATAGTTTTTCCGGAAAGAAAAAGCTGAAGATAGGCAACTATTGGGCTGGACGGAAGGAAAGCGGTATCACACTGGAGAGTGCCAGGGAGAAAGCGGAACAGTATGGTCGCCTGTTGCGTGACGGTATCGATCCCAAGCAGTGGATCGAAGACCAGAAACGTGAGAAGGAAGAGGAGCGCCGCGAGACTGAACGACGGGAGCTGTTGGAGTCTCAGAGTGGTACCTTTGCCGAATTAATTCAATCCTATCTCGGGTGGATGTCCGACAACGGTCGTCGATCGGTCAGGGATTATGAGTATTCCCTTAGCCGTTATCTGTATAAGCCATTTCCGAAGCTGATGGAGCGACGTGCGCGGGATATCACGGTCAATGATATTCGTGACATCATTTCCCACATGATCAGGAAAGGCGTCACCACTCACAGCAATCGTGTGCGCGCCATTCTGCATGCAGCCTTCAAGCACGGTCTTCACCAGGATAACAACCCGCTGACGTACCTTGAACGCTCGGTAACCTTCGGCCTGACTTATAACCCCGTGGCTGCTATCCCGAGACAACCGCAATGGGAGCGAGTTGGGAACCGTGCACTCACCAGCGATGAGTTGCACCATTTCTGGAACGATATGCCGGGAGACAGTGAAAAGGGATACATGATGTCAAACGTCATGATGTACTTATTCAAGCTGTTTCTGACGATGGCCGGACAGCGGTCAATGGAAATGATGCGACTTGAATGGGAATGGGTAGACAGGCAGAACAGTGTTCTGGTGATTCCTGCCCATTCGACCAAGACAGGCGGAAAAACCGGAAGGGATCATGTTATTCCGTTGTCTGATTTGTCACTGGATATTCTGGATCAGCTGGCTGAAATTACAGGACACTGTAAGCACCTGTTTGCTGGTGGACGTGGCGGCGGTTTGTATACTGATAAAAGCCTGTTCTTTTCAGCACCGTCCCATGCCTTGCGTTTGTTCACGCCGGTCTATGGTAAAAAAAATTATGAAAAATTCACCCCCCGCGATCTGCGCCGCACCTGCAAGACGCTGATGGGGGATGCCGGTATATCCAAGGAAATCAGGGACAGGCTCCAGAACCACACGATCAGCGATATTTCCAGCCGCCACTATGACCGGTATGACTACATCCGCGAGAAGCGGGTGGGCATGGCGATCTGGACAGAATACCTGCGGTGGGTGATTGATGATGCCGGGGAGGCTTCCAAGCCGACGCCCAAGGTGGTTAATTTACGGTAGGCGGAGTTCGCATAAGTCGATTATCAGTGATTTATGCGAACTCGGTTCGTATATGCAGGGTGTTAGGCGCACTTACTCTCTTTGGTGTTGTCGAATATCTGTAGGAATTGATTTCCGTCAGTGTGAGCGTCTACAACAACCAATGTGTAGTCTTTGCCCCTGTAAACCCATTTCGGTAAATGCCGGTTTGTGTAAATGGAATTTGAATACCCATCATCCATTGTGCCATCAAAAAGGTTTTCCTCATGTGTGGCAAATTTAACTTCATCGCCATGCCCCTCTCCGGTAAGGTGCCAATAGTACTCTCTGGCATCATGATGTGGTTCTGCCAGTGCCTCGGGCTGACTGGAAGTAGATGTTTAACGCACCTTTGATTGCTGCGCCTATTCCAAAAAAATCCATCTGCAAGTCCTCAGTAATCGTTCACATGGAAAAGTTTTCAAAGTGACGCCTTCGGCACCACTAGTTGTGGTTCTGTTCATGTCACACCTTCACCAATTCTTTAAAACGTGACTCGTCACGCAATAGTTCACGATGGGTGCCATGGATGAGCCGGGTCATCAGCTCGCCCTGTTCTTCAAACCCTCCGGCGGCATGGGCGGCCAGTTGCTCACCATCACCGCCAACGGCTCAGACACGGCCAGCAGCATGAAGGAGAAGAAAACCCGCAGCTGGCAGGACATCAGTCTGGGCGATGTGTTGGCCAGTATCGGACGGGACAACAATCTGAAAACGAAAGTGACCGACCGGTTCAAGTCGATCCTGTTCGACCAGCTGGACCAGACCGGCGAATCCGATATCAATTTCATTGAACGGCTTGCCCGTGATCACGATGCACTGGGGAAAGTGGTGGGGGATATCCTGGTATTCAGCCAGCGCAACTCCGGCATCAACGCCAGTGGCCAGCCATTGAAAACAGTCAGCCTCGGGTTTCCCGGCAACGTCAGCAGCTGGCGCATGAGCGCACCGGGCAGGCAGAAGTTCGCGCAGGTGTCCGCCAGCTGGTATGACGTCCGCGAGACGGCACACAAGATCGTCACGGCAGGCAGTGGCCAGCCGGTGCAATACCTGGAAAAGGTATACCCGAGTGAGGCGACGGCGAGGGAAGCGGCGCAGTCCAAACTGAAAGCCAGTCAGCGCGGGGACAGTGTCCTGACGCTATCAGGCATGGTGCCGCCCGGGTCGTTGATGCTGGTGGAGACGCCACTGAACATCACCGGCCTGAGAAAGGGGGTCGATGGCCGGTGGCGGGTCAACCAGGTATCACTGAGCATGACCACGGGCGGATTCACCTACAGTGTGCAGGCGGTCAGGCCGGAGTGATTAACTGTCACCAGAAATCCAGTCAATTTTATCGTCATAAGGGGAATAACGAGATCGGCCAAAAGATTTTGTCTGATCACTACCGGTCACACTTTTTCCGCCATCAAATACCAATCGGACTGAAATAGAAATATGTTCTGTCTTCGGATTGATGCCTGCGGCCATTAAATCTTTTACAAGAGCTTCAACCCATGCCTGTGTGTAAACTTGGGTAAAATCAAGCGTTACGTTTTCTGAAGCTGGCGCAGTATCCCAAATGTTGATTGATGATTCAGAAACATCAGCTGAACGTTTGAAACCTTTACTCACAACAGTTTCTGGAAGAGCGGTTACTGCTTCCAATGTTTTAATACGCTGTTCCTTTTTTTCCCTTTCTGCAATATCCTTTTCGTTTTCAGGCAAAAAACGTCCGATGATGGACAGCACAATTAAAACGGGCTAAGTTACCCCTTGTGGTTGGTAGCACCAATGTCCAATGATTTTCTCGAACATGCGTGCAGTCGTCAGCCTATGACGCTCTGTTAGAGCGCGCCGCCAAGCGAGGTAATGAGTC
>MUIA01000412.1 GCA_002084115.1 Oceanospirillales bacterium LUC14_002_19_P2
GTTCCAAGCTTTCCTGCTTCGTTCAATTGTTCGAGCAACAGGCCTTCACTGACAAGCATGTTACCCTGGTTTACAGGAACATCGATTTGTAAGACAAAGGATTGATTGTTACGGCTAATGACAAATGTAGACATAGTTGTTAACCAGCAGGGAACGGATTGCACAAGAATATGTCGGATTTTATGAGGATGCCTTTTTGAGTACTTTAGTTTTAATTATTTCGAAAGAGCACCCTTTCCTTTGCGCGAAGCAGCCTCTGGCCCACCGGCTACCCCCGGTTCGTCCTTTCGAGTAGCACTTGATCCTGCCGCTCTTCCTGCTCCTTCCACTTTTCTCTCCCGTTGACCTTGCTATCAACATGTTTGTCCAAGCGGAAAGTACGAAAGTTCACTGGATAATAAATATTGATAGATCAGGTAACAGCACGACTGTTAATCTCCCCTAGAAATGTGTGGATGAATACAGTATTCAGCGATAGATCCCCATAATCCCCCTTCGAGACAATGCCATCAGTCAAAGCACAAGACCTTGCAGCGCCTCGGTATCCACCTATGCCCAAACTGGCATAAATGGGATTAGATGTGCAAAACAGCAATTCATTGATCAAAACACAACCACTTATCCGATATTGATGACGATCAATGCTATTTTTTAACTAAAAATTGATAATGATTCTTAATAGTTACTACATTCGCAATTCGCTCTGATCCCTGAAGGGTCAGCCACTGCGGGAGGATCACCATTCTATGACGTTGACACTGGGCGACTTGACCGTTGGAGACACCGGCACCATCACCGGCTTTTCCTCCAACCAGCGTACCTACCGACGCAAACTGCTCACCATGGGCATGACACCCGGCACCACCTTCAAGATCTGCCGCGTCGCCCCACTGGGCGATCCCATTGAGCTGGAGCTGCGCGGCTTCCAATTGAGCCTGCGCCGTGAAGAAGCACGTATTGTCGAGGTATCCCGGTAAGATGTCTGATTCCTTTACAGTCGCCGTTGTCGGCAACCCGAACGCGGGAAAAACCAGTCTCTTCAACGCCATGACTGGCGCTCGTCAGCGTGTGGGTAACTGGCCGGGCGTGACTGTGGAAAAGAAAACCGGTGAATACCAGTTCCACGGTAAGCACATTACTCTGGTGGATCTGCCCGGTACCTATTCACTGGATGTCATCAGTGAAGACGTTTCCCTTGATGAACGCATTGCCCGCGATTACGTACTCGCTCGCCATGCCGACCTGATTATCAACATCATCGACGCCTCCAACTTCGAGCGTAACCTGTACCTCACCACCCAACTGCTGGAAATGAAGCAGCCGGTCGTGGTTGTCCTCAACATGATGGACATGCTGAAAGACAAAAGCATGGAGCTGGATGTCGACAATCTGGAACGCCTGCTGGGTTGCCCGGTCGTACCGGTCGTGGCCAGCCGCAGCAAAGGGATCGAAGAGCTTCAGGAAGTCATCAACCGGACGGTGAAAAACCCCGCTGCGACCGTGCAACACAACACCGTGCCGTCGGAAGATCTACATCTGGCAATTAGTCAGCTGGCCGAGCAACTAGCACCGATAGCCACACAAAACCGTGTTGAATCCGAGTGGTTGGCCCTGAAGCTGCTGGAAGGCGACAGCGACCTGGAACAGTGGCTCGACAGCGATATGCTGTGTACGGTTAACTGCCGTCGCACTGCGCTGGAAGAGGCCTGCGGTGAAGATGCCGATATTCTGATCGCAGATCCCCGTTATCAGTTCATCAGTAACATCACCGCACAGGTGCTTGAACGTCGTGGCAGCCTGTCCAAAACCATCAGCGCGAAAATTGATGCCATCGTCCTGAACCGCATGCTGGGACTGCCCATCTTCCTGGGCGTGATGTACCTCATGTTCCTGTTCACCATCCAGATGGGCAGTGCCTTCATTGATTTCTTTGATATCTTCACCGGTACTGTGTTGGTTGATGGCGGTCGTTATGTGCTGACCAACATGGGTGCCCCGGAGTTTCTGATTACCCTGCTGGCAGATGGTCTGCGCCGGTATTCAGACTGTCTCCACATTTATTCCGGTCATTGCCTGCCTGTTCCTGTTCCTGTCCGTTCTGGAAGATTCCGGTTACATGGCCCGAGCAGCATTCGTTATCGACCGTGCCATGAACGCCATTGGACTGCCGGGTAAGTCATTTGTCTCCCTGCTGGTCGGCTTCGGCTGTAACGTTCCCTCCATCATGGGCGCACGTACCATGGAGAATCCCCGGGACCGGATGCTGTCGATCATGATGTCGCCGTTCATGTCCTGTGGTGCGCGACTGCCGGTCTACATTCTCTTTGCTGCCGCGTTCTTCCCCTATAATGGCCAGAATGTGGTATTTATGCTGTATCTGATCGGTATTGCCGTGGCCGTTATGACCGCTGTCATCATGAAGCGCACCCTGCTGCCCGGTGAAACTAGCCCGTTCATCATGGAGTTGCCGGACTATCACCGCCCTCTCATCAAGCAGGTACTGCTGCGCACCTGGGATCGCCTGAAAGTATTCATTCTCGGCGCAGGTAAAATCATCGTTATCGTTGTCACCGTACTGGGTGTTCTGAACTCCATGGGTACGGATGGCACCTTCGGAAATGAAAACACAGATAAGTCGGTACTGAGCGAAGTGGGCCGTACGATTACGCCCGTGTTCTCCCCAATGGGTATGACGGAAGAGAACTGGCCGGCGGCAGTGGGTATCTTCACGGGTATCTTTGCAAAAGAAGCCGTTGTTGGCACCCTGGATGCCATGTACAGCCAGTTGGCAGGTGTTTCATCTGCAGATGCGGGTGATGAATATAGTCTCCTGGGCGGCGTTAAAGAGGCCCTGGCGACTATCCCTGAGAACCTGGCCGCCATTGGCGACAGCCTGTCTGATCCCCTGGGTATTGAGATTGGCGTCATCTCTGACAGCGGTGCAGTAGCCGAAGAACAGGGTATGGCTGCAACCAACCTGAGCGTTATGCAACAGCTGTTTGCCACCAAGGCAGCCGCCATTGCTTACCTGCTCCTGATTCTTCTGTATACCCCCTGTGTCGCTGCGCTCGGTGCGATCTATCGGGAAACCAACATGCGCTGGACCGTGTTTATCGGCTCATGGACATTTTTCATGGGCTACCTCGCGGCCACGTTGTACTACCAGGCGTCAATCTGGACCCAGAACCCTGTCAGCGCGACCAGCTGGATCGCTGGTATGCTGGCAGTGTTCATCGCAGTCATCATTGGTCTGCGCCGGTTCGGCAGCATCGAAATGGACAACAAAGTGCCGGTAACAGTCACCTCTGGTAAGAGTTGCTGTAGCTCATAATGTTGATACCACTGAAAAACTACCTGGCCGAACAGGGTCAGGTCAGCTTGGCCGATCTGGCCAAGCACTTCATAAGCAGCCCGGACGCGCTCCGGGGTATGCTGGCTCACTGGGTAAGAAAAGGCCGGGTCTGCAAAGAGACACTGGGCTGTAACAAGGGTTGCGCCTCCTGTCCTCCGGAACAGACCGAGATCTATCGCTGGCTGGGTCCGCGTGCGGCACAGCCCGGACAGATTCCTCTCTGCCAACTGGCCTAACCCGGATATTTCATAAATAAAGGCAAGTTCCGTCCAATCTGTTGGTACGATTGGCTTGACAAAAAAATGCTTCGGAAACAGCAAACCGGAACTTGCCATGACCTCATCTTCACAAGAG
>MUIA01000134.1 GCA_002084115.1 Oceanospirillales bacterium LUC14_002_19_P2
TTGAGGGTTACGAGGATATTGTGGATTGTTGCTGCAATGCCTGGAATAAACTGTGTAGCGAGGCTGGACGGTTGTTCAGTTTATGCTCTCGCCAGTGGGCACTTATGCAGTAGTTAGAAAAGGGGATTGGTATCAGAAGGCGTGAGACTACACCTTTCTATGATCACCTACCGCAGCGGTTGAGAGTGTTCTCTCTGGAGATAAATTCACTGATCGATTTGTCGTGTAGTGCAAGGGCATGAGTCCCTGACTGATTTCCGTTATAGCGATATCTCAGCTGAAGGCTCTTACAACCGTTCCGGTACAGATACCATTGATGACCGGTATGAGCCTTTCCGTTTTTAACGACTCAATCCCGTGACAATGGAAAGCCTTGAGATTAGCTGCTAACGTTTCGATAAAATCTGAGCGAACTCGTTGCCCCCGGCATAAAACCTAACCGGGGGTTACCAACTGTTTTAGCTATCCCCCATCAGCTGCTCTACGAGCCCCATCAGGATATGGATAACCTTAATATGGATTTCCTGGATTCGATCGGCATAGCCAAAATGGGGGACGCGAATTTCAATATCCGCCAGACCCGCCATTTTTCCGCCATCCTTACCAGAAAGAACAATCGTGCGCATTCCTTTCTGTTTAGCGGCTTCCAGTGCTTTCAATACGTTGGCAGAGTTACCACTGGTGCTGATACCCAATAAGATATCGCCAGATTGCCCCAGCCCCTCTACATAGCGGCTGAAGACATAATCGTAGCCAAAATCATTGCTGACGCAGGACAGGTGACTTGGATCTGAAATCGCAATGGCCGGATAGGCTGGACGATTCTCGCGGTAACGCCCCGTCAACTCTTCAGCAAAGTGCATGGCATCACAATGCGAACCACCATTACCACAGGAAAGCACTTTACCGCCTGCCTTGAAGGATTCCGCCAGAAGTTCGGCGGCACGGGTAATTTTCTCCAGATTCGCGTCGTCATTCAGAAACTGGTCAAGCACCATGGCGGCTTCTGATAATTCCTGTCTGACGTATTGCTGTAATTCATTCATTGATTCTGTCCCAGCCACCATCACTGACTGTTTTTACCTGATTTCAAAAACAGACAGTGACGGTGCTTTACGCAGTATTTTTGAGATTTCCGGATTATACGTCGAGGTTGGAAACCTTGAGCGCATTGTCTTCAATGAAGTCCCGGCGCGGCTCAACCACATCACCCATCAGTGTCGTGAAGATCTGGTCTGCAGCAATCGCATCGTCAATGGTCACGCGCAGCATGCGACGAGATTCCGGATCCATGGTGGTTTCCCAGAGCTGCTCGGGGTTCATCTCACCCAATCCCTTATATCGCTGGATGTAGTGACGTTTGGTAGACTCATGCATCAACCAGTTCAGGCCCTGCTCAAAATCATCGATGGGCTGAACACGCTCTCCCTTACGGAAATGGGCGCCATCCTCCAGCAACCCCTGAAGCTGATTACCCAACTTCACGATATTGCGGTAATCATTCGAGATGAAGAACTCAGTCTGGAAGCGGTATTCGGTAGTAATCCCGTGGGAAACGACGCTGGCTACCGGTACCCAGATATTGAGTTCACGGTTCTCTACAGCAGACAGAGTAATACTGACACCAGAGATTTTCTTGCTGCCAAGCTTCTCATTCAGTGCTTGTACCCAGCTTTCTACAAGATCCTGCTGCTTCAGTGCTTCTTCAGTCAGCTCAGGTGAATAGATCAGGTCACGAAGCACATCCGCAGGATAGACGCGGGACAGACGATCAATGATTGCCTGAACGTTACGGAAGTCATTGACCAGCGATTCAAGCTGTTCGCCCCCAATACCTGGCGCATTCTCATTGACGTGCAGACTGGCGTTTTCCATCGCAGCCGTGGTCAGGTATTGCTGAAGGGCATTTTCGTCCTTCAGGTACTGCTCCTGCTTGCCTCGCTTGATCTTGTAGAGTGGTGGCTGAGCAATGTAGATATACCCACGCTCAATCAGTTCAGGCATCTGACGGAAGAAGAACGTCAACAGCAGCGTACGGATGTGAGCACCGTCGACGTCAGCATCGGTCATGATGATGATCTGATGGTAACGCAGCTTATCCGGATTAAACTCTTCCCGACCAATACCACACCCCAATGCCGTGATCAGCGTACCCACCTCGGCGGAGGAGAGCATCTTGTCGAAGCGGGCTTTCTCGACGTTCAGGATCTTACCTTTCAGCGGCAGGATCGCCTGTGTTCGACGGTCACGGCCTTGCTTGGCAGAACCACCCGCAGAGTCACCCTCCACAATATAAAGTTCGGAAAGGGCAGGGTCCTTTTCCTGGCAGTCAGCCAGTTTTCCTGGAAGACCTGCGATATCCAGCACACCTTTCCGTCGCGTCATCTCACGGGCTTTTCGTGCAGCTTCACGGGCACGGGCAGCATCCAACATTTTATTGACGACGATCTTGGCATCCTGTGGGTTTTCCAGCAGGAAGTCGCCAAAAAAGTTACCCATTTCCTGTTCAACGGCCGTTTTGACTTCCGAAGAAACCAACTTGTCCTTGGTCTGAGATGAGAACTTGGGATCCGGCACTTTGACGGAGACAATGGCTGTCAGACCTTCCCGGCTGTCATCGCCCGTGGTGCTAACCTTCTGCTTCTTCAGCAAGCCTTCTTTTTCAATGTAACTGTTCAGGGTACGCGTCAGCGCAGCACGGAAGCCCGCCAGATGGGTTCCGCCGTCACGCTGGGGAATGTTATTGGTAAAGCAGAAAATGCTTTCCTGGAAGCTATCATTCCATTGCAGAGCGACTTCCACGGCTACGCCATCGTCGCGCTCACGCATGAAGTGGAACACGCTGTTGATCGCATTCTTCTTCTCATTCAGATATTCAACGAATGCTTTCAAGCCACCTTCATACTTGAAGGTTTCCTCACGGCCGTCGCGCTCATCCTTCAGAACGATGCAGACACCAGAGTTAAGGAACGACAGTTCACGCAGGCGCTTGGCAAGAATATCAAAGCTGAACTTGATGTTGCTGAAAGTTTCAGATGAGGCCCAGAAGGTGACTTCAGTTCCTGTAGTATCCGTATCGCCAATTACCTTCAACGGCTCACGAGGAACGCCATCATTGAAGATCTGCTGGTGAACATTGCCACCACGTCGGATTGTCATGCGCAGCTCGCTGGAAAGGGCGTTAACCACCGAGACACCCACACCATGGAGACCACCAGAAACCTTATAGGTGTTATCGTCGAACTTACCGCCGGCATGCAATACCGTCATGATAACTTCGGCGGCGGAGACATCTTCCTCCTCATGAATATCCGTCGGTATTCCCCGTCCATTATCACGGACAGAGACGGATTCATCCGGATGGATCACCACATCTATCTGGCTACAATGTCCCGCCAGCGCCTCATCAATGGAGTTATCCACGATCTCAAACACCATGTGGTGCAGGCCGGTGCCGTCATCCGTATCACCGATATACATCCCGGGACGCTTACGCACCGCATCAAGTCCCTTCAGGACCTTGATATTCGATGCATCATAAGTCTGCTCAGTCATCAGTCTGCCTCTCCATAACCTTCCGCGCCGGGGCGAGTGCGCTGTCTGCCCTGCTCAAACATTACGGAATGAGCCAAGGCAGAACAGGGTAGACAAAACACTCGTCACCGCAGTTAATCATTGCTACTTACAGCACCATGTTCCACGTGGAACATCTTTACCTGGGTTTTCTCGTTCCATTGATGCGCCAACCCTTCACGCTCAACGCTGGTCACAAAGACCTGGCAATGCATAGCTTCCAACGTATCGCACAGCAACTGCCTGTGTTCTGCATCCAGTTCTGACGGCAAGTCATCCACCAGATAGGTGCAGGGGCGATTACTGATTTCTGAAAACAGTAACCCCTGGGCCAGTTTCAGGGCGCAAACCACCATTTTCTGCTGTCCCCGGGACAGAATCTCTGCGGCATTCATCCGCTCCAGCCTGACCTTCAGATCTGCACGCTGAGGACCGGCATGGGTATACCCGGAGTTAATGTCACGCTCCCGGTTTTTGCTGAGTACCTCACTGAGACACAAGTCCTTATCCCAACCCCGGTAATAACTCACCTTTAATCCGGGCACATTGGAGAACTTTGTCATGACCTGTTCAAAAACAGGCAGTAATCGCTCTATATACTCAGACCGCAAATTGTCCACTTGTTTCGCAACAGTGACCAATTCCTGATCCCAGATTGCCAACTGCGAACAGTCTATTTTACCATGACGGAGCAAGGTATTCCGCTGTCTCAAGCATTTCTGTAAGCGCTGCCAGAGAGGGAGAAAACGATGTTCCACGTGGAACACTCCCCAGTCAATAAACTGCCGTCTTTCCTTGGGCGAACCTTCAAGCAGACGAAAAGTGTCAGGATTTATGACTTGGATGGGCAGGATCGAGGCAAGACTCGACACATTATTCACGGTTTCACCCGCAATACGGATTTGATAATCCCCCTCCTGTGTTCGGGTTACCCCTACAGGAATGGATCGAGATTCCTGGCTGATCTCCCCAAAAACCGTACAGGATTGTGTACCACTCCGAATGACAGGCTTCAGTTTCGACGAACGAGAAGAACGCGCCATACCCAACAGGTAAATGGATTCCAGAATACTGGTCTTGCCACTGCCATTCCTGCCGTAAAAGATATTGATATCAGGGGAGGGTTCCAGGGAAACCGTGGCGAGATTCCTGACATCGGTGATTGCGAGACGCCTGATGGTCATATCGTTGTTTTTACCGGTTTAAAACCAGAAAACGGATGCCGCAGGGCATCCGTTTTCCGTTAGAGTGCAGAGAATTGCCGTCGGCTCAGAGGCGCATGGGCATGACCACATAGACGGAATCACCACCCTCAGTCTCTTCAATCAGCGCACTGCTGTTGGAATCGGACAGGGTCAGCTTGACCGCATCGCCGGAAATAACAGACAACACGTCCAGTAGATAGCTGACGTTGAAGCCGATCTCAAGCGCGTCGCCCGGATAGTTCACAGTAACTTCTTCTTCCGCTTCTTCCTGCTCTGGGTTATTCGCCATGATCTTCATGGTGTTTTCATTCAACATCATGCGAATACCGCGGTATTTCTCGTTGGAGAGAATAGCCGTCCGGTTGAATGCCTGGCGCAGGGTCTGGCGATCACCGATAACAATCTTGTCACCACCGCGGGGCAGAACGCGTTCGTAATCCGGGAATTTGCCGTCAACCAGCTTGGAAGTAAAGGTGAAATCACCGGTATTGGCGCGGATATGGTTTCCGCCAACGGTGATATTGACCGCCTCATCGCCTTCCGTCAGCAAACGTGCCAGCTCCAGAATCCCCTTACGCGGCACAATCACCTGGTGCTTGTTATCCTGACTGATATCCGCATCCACAGAGCACAAGGCCAGACGGTGACCATCAGTCGCGACGGAACGCAGCATATGGTTGTTCACTTCCAGCAGCATACCGTTGAGGTAATAACGGACATCCTGCTGTGCCATGGCAAACCCGGTGCGATCGATCAGGCGACGCAGACGGGATTGGGCAATGGAGAAGGTAAACGAGCCAGCTTCTTCTTCAATATTAGGGAAATCGTTAGCAGGCAGCGTGGACAGCGTGAACCGTGAACGGCCGGAACGCAGAATCACTTTCTGGTCATCGACCTTCAGCTCAATATCGCAATCCTCTGGCAGGGATTTGCAGATATCCATCAGCTTCCGCGCAGGAACGGTAATCTCACCGCTCTCGGCAGACTGTTCCAATTTGACGCGGCCAACCAGCTCAACCTCAAGGTCGGTCCCGGTCAGGGAAAGCTGGTCACCCTCGACAACCAGCAGAACGTTGGACAGGACCGGCAGAGTTTGCCTGCGCTCCACAACACCAGCGACCAACTGCAGCGGCTTGAGCAGTGCTTCCCGGTTAATGGTGAGTTTCATGGTTTCCTTCTCTCGTAATCCTCGTTGGAAGATACCGTCATCAGCTGGTCAGCGACCGATGCAGATTCTTGTAATCCTCAGCGATTTCGTTATCAGTTTCAATCAGTTCCTTCACCTTGCGGCAGGCATGCAGGACCGTGGTGTGGTCACGGCCGCCGTAGGCTTCACCAATTTCCGGAAGACTGTGGTTGGTCAGTTCCTTAGACAGCGCCATGGCAATCTGTCGCGGACGGGCAACAGAGCGGCTGCGGCGCTTAGATAGGATATCCGACATTTTGATCTTGTAATATTCAGCCACAGTGCGCTGGATATTATCGATACTGACCTGTTTATCCTGCAGCGCCAGCAAATCTTTCAGCGATTCGCGGATCAGATCCACATTGATGCGGCGGCCCATGAAATGCGCACTGGCGATAACCCGTTTTAATGCACCTTCCAGCTCACGGACGTTGGAGCGAATCCGCTGGGCAATAAAGAAGGCTGAATCATGGGGCAGCTCAATATTGGCCTGCTCAGCTTTCTTCATCAGAATCGCGACACGGGTTTCTAGTTCCGGCGGTTCAACGGCAACCGTCAGGCCCCAGCCGAAACGGGATTTCAGCCGTTCTTCAAGACCGGCAATTTCTTTGGGATAGCGATCACAGGTCAGAATCATCTGCTGACCACCTTCCAGCAAGGCATTAAATGTATGGAAGAATTCTTCCTGAGAACGCTCCTTGCCAGCAAAGAACTGGATATCGTCAATCAACAGCGCATCGACAGAACGGTAGTACCGTTTAAAATCGTTAATGGCATTCAGCTGCAGGGCTTTAACCATATCCGCCACAAAACGCTCAGAATGCAGATAAATGACTTTCGCGTCAGGATTCTGTTTAACCAGCGAGTTACCCACAGCGTGCATCAAGTGCGTTTTACCGAGACCTACACCACCATAAAGGAACAAGGGGTTATAGGCCGCTCCGGGATTTTCTGCCACCTGGCGGGCTGCAGCCAATGCAAGCTGGTTGGACTTACCTTCAACAAATGTTTCAAAGGTAAAAGTAGTATTCAGGGAGCTGTTGTGTTTAATACTGCCCTCAACCTCTACCTGACGCTCTTTCTGGCGGGCAGGCGCCAGTTGCTGAGGCTCTGGTGCAGGCCTGGCAGCAGGCTCATCCTGCTCAATCACATCACTGACAGCAGCCCGTGATTGCTTTAACGGATTCACGAAAGAGCGAGAGGCTGAAGAAGCGCCCGCACCATGAGTGGCGTTTTCCTGCACAGAAACCGTTTCGGGCATTCGATATTCAGTTTCAACAGGTCTGGTGCTGTGCTGAACAGGCTGCGGCTCTGCTGCCGTCTGAGGTCGCTCATCCACCAGATCCAGGCTTTTCTGATTGCTGGAATAAGGTGATGCATACTGAGTTGCAGCGGCGACAGGTGATTCTGTGGCCGTCTGGCGCGAGGAAGCCGCTGATCCAGTTGAGCGCGAACGAATATTAAAAGAAGGCTTCCGGTTACTCACACCCAGAGCGATCGCGGGCGGATTCCCATCCGTCAGCTCATCCATCACCTCTTCGATACGAGGCAGGAACTTATCTTTGACCCAGTCGAGCACAAAACGGTTGGGGGCCAGCAGACACAGTTCGTCGTGATCCGCCATGACCTTCAGTGGACGTAACCAGGTGTTGAACTGCTGGGAAGGCAGTTCATCCTGAAGGATATCCATGCATTTCTGCCATAGCTCCAGTGGCACGAGGACGCTCCGGTTGAAAGTGAAGAAAGTGGTTCAGAACCGATGTTGAAAACAGTTTATTTTATCGTGTGTTGACGATGTTATCCACACCCATAAAAACCCTGTATTTATAGAGGTAAACTTTAAAAACTTATTATTAATCAATAAGTTATCTTTAATAGAAATAAATACTTTAAAAACAGGGAGTTACTAACAGGGCTGTGAATAGTTCTGTGGGAAAAATGTATAACTCAAGCGGATCACCTGTGCTTAGAATGCCGTTTTATACACATCCGGTCAGACACCCCATTTTTTTATACACATTGCTCCACGGTAACCGTACAACGTAACCGCAGTGATTTGGACATAGTTTGTCTGACAATATCCTGTTGATAAATAACGTTTTTTTTACGTTTTCCACATAAAACAGGCTGCTCTATATAAACAACATCAAAGAATAAAAAACATATATAAGAATATATTTTTATATTTTTATTTATTCTAGGACTTACGCATTGATGCCACCTGCAAATTTTGGTAGCAGGTGTTCCTTCCCCTTTGCGAAACTCTCAACGAAAGCGCCAACGGTCTCTTTAAATAGTGCCCGTTGATGCTGATAGAT
>MUIA01000191.1 GCA_002084115.1 Oceanospirillales bacterium LUC14_002_19_P2
GCTGAACAGTAGACCCAGAAAATGCCTTGGTTACAAAACTCCATATGAGGCATTCAAAGAGTTAACTGGAGTGGATGCAAGAAAAGTCATGGGTTATGCATTTATGACTTGAATTCAGGAAACAACAACCAAGATAAAAACAAACACAATTAAAAAAATTAAAAACATAGCGAATAGTAATTAAAAAATATTCATCAACAACAATCCGCCTCAGCTTCTATGGTTAAAGAACACAGATTCAAGGACGGAAGCTGTGAGAACACTGAATAAAGGGACCATTATTGCTATCCGGGTGACACTTTACGTCAGCCTCATATCGTTTGGGCTGCTCTTTAGTATTGGCCTGATTAAGTCCAATTACGAAAATTTCGCCGTGGCGATCCTGCAACAGACCGAACCGCCCCATGAGGGTAGTTATTCCGTGATCAGCCCCTGGGCATGGCTTTATCGAACGGATAACAACAGCGCTTACCTTCAGGATATGGTGAACGCACACCTGGGAAGCTATCAGGAACATGAATTATTGAACTGGACGATTGATCACGAAAAACTTCTCAATGGTAATTTACCCATGGAGTTCCTCTTCCGAGTCAAACACAGTAATGGAGAGTCTCTTGAGCGCTTTTCGATTGCTGGCTATTTCAACCCGAAAGTGTCCTTCCAGCATGTGCATATTAATGAATGAGGTTATGACGCGTCATTTCTCTTAAAGCAACAATCTGACACCTTCTATTCATCTGACCGGGCAATCAGCGGCTCCCCCTCCCCATAAAACTGTGCCAATCGTTTTATACGCGGCCGACCACAAGCCAAACGGTGGCGATTGGTATCCCGTAAGCTGTAGACACAGCCACAGTACTCCTGTTGATAAAAATGCTCCTGCTTGGACAGCTCAATCATACGCTGCGAGCCCCCCTGCTTACGCCAGTTCATCGTCCAGTACTCTACCCCCCTGTAACGACCAGCCGCCCGCTCGCCACTGGCATTGATTTGAGCCATATTTTTCCAGCGGGATATGCCCAGCGTACTGGATATCAGTTGGATACGATGCTCATGCGCATACAGTGCCGTCCGTTCAAACCGCATATCAAAGCACACGGTACAACGCTCTCCACGTTCCGGCTCATCTTCCAAGCCCTTGACGCGCTCGAACCAAACATCAGTATCATAATCCGCATCAACAAACGGTATACCTAGATTGTCACAAAAGCGTTTATTCTCACTTTTACGCATTTCATATTCTTCGCGGGGGTGAATATTGGGGTTATAAAAAAAGACCGTCTGGCAAATACCCGAAGCCTGTATGGCCAATATGATTTCCCCTGCACAGGGGGCACAGCAGGAATGCAGTAATATGTCCTCTGCCGAACCGGGTGCTGACAATACAGGGCGTTTATAGTGAGCTAACGCATAGCTATTTGAAGCAGACATAGGTTGACACATACCACTCAAAAACATTAACCAAGCATGGCATTCCCCTCACCTGTCCTTTAAATCAATTCCTTCTTAAGCCTGCCCTTGATAGTTCTGCGGCCTATGCATACTCACTCATTGCGTGTACGCCATCGAGATAACAAAAAGCCAAACTCCCTTTGTTAGTGCCTTGTCACAGATTCATAGACAGGACAGATGACCAAACGCCACCTTACCTTTATAGTTAAGGGATATACGGACAGCGAACAAGAATACTGCCGTCAGACAATAAACATGCAAGAGTTCCCCAGCATATGGCAGATACACAACTGACAGGCCTTGCCCGTCGCCTTGTTACTGACAACCTTCTGGATGAAGAAACAGCGGCCAACGCTGTCGAAGCAGCACGCACGGATAAGCTGCCGCTGATCACCTACCTGGTTCAGGAAAACCTGGTCAATGCCAATACGCTGGCACTGATCAATGCCGAGATGTTCGGCATGCCCCTGTTTAACATTGACGCCCTCGATTTCAACCAGGCGCCACGGGAACTTATCCCCGAAAAGCTGTTACGCAAGCATAATGCCTTACCTCTCTTTAAGCGTGGAACACGCCTGTTCATCGCGGTATCATACCCGACCAATGAAAAAGCCGTTGAAGAATTTCGGTTCAATACCGGCCTGAATGTCGAAGCCATCCTGATCCCCCAGGATCAATTGGCACTGGGCATAGAAAAAATCCTGGACGGCACAGACAGTGCTCTGGATAACCTTGACGATGACCTTGACGACCTTGATACAGAAGACGGCGCCCCCAAAGAGGAAGAAATTACCAGTGCCGATGGTACTGATGAAGCGCCAGTCGTTCGCTTCGTCAATAAAATGCTACTGACCGCAATCAAGAAAGGCGCCTCGGATCTACACTTCGAGCCTTATGAGAAAGCCTACCGGGTGCGATTCCGGATTGACGGGGTTCTGCAGGAAATAACCAGACCACCCATTGGACTATCCCCCAAGATCTCGTCCCGCCTGAAGATCATGTCATCCATGGATATCTCAGAACGGCGTAAGCCCCAGGATGGCCGGATTAAGCTGAAGCTGTCGAAAACCAAGGCGATCGACTTCCGGGTAAACACCCTGCCCACCCTGTGGGGTGAAAAGATCGTTCTGCGGATACTTGACCCCTCCAGCGCGCAGATGGGGATCGACATGCTCGGTTATGAGCCCGATCAGAAAGACATGTACATGACCGCATTGCATAAACCCCAGGGTATGATTCTGGTCACAGGTCCTACCGGTTCCGGTAAAACCGTATCCCTCTATACCGGCCTCAACATTCTCAACACCGTGGAAAGAAATATATCCACCGCCGAGGACCCGGTTGAAATCAACCTGGAAGGGATTAACCAGGTCAACGTTAACCCGAAACAGGGGATGGACTTCGCCCAGGCTCTGCGAGCCTTCCTCCGGCAGGATCCCGACATCATCATGGTCGGAGAGATACGGGACCTTGAAACGGCCAATATTGCGATCAAGGCTGCCCAGACCGGGCACATGGTACTGTCAACACTGCACACCAACAGTGCCGCTGAAACCCTGACACGTCTGCAAAACATGGGCGTTCCGTCTTTCAATATTGCTACCTCTGTCAACCTGATCATCGCCCAGCGTCTTGCGCGGCGCCTGTGTTCCTGCAAGCAGAAGGCCGACATCCCCAAAGCCACACTGCTGAAGGAAGGTTTCACCGAAGAACAACTGGATGGCGCCGTCATCTACAACCACAAACCTTCTGGTTGTGATAAGTGCAACAAAGGCTATAAGGGACGTGTGGGAATTTATGAAGTTGTTTTCATCACACCCGGCATGCAGTCCATCATCATGGAAGAAGGCAACTCACTGCAGATTAACGAGCAGGCCCAGCAGGAAGGGTTTAACAGCCTGCGCCAGTCTGGTCTGGTGAAAGTACTGCAGGGGGTAACAACCCTTGAAGAGGTGAACCGGGTAACGCAGGATTAAATTGCCCTGAAAACGATTCCGGCCGGTAAACCTGTCCATACAAGCGTTCCGGCCTTTACAATATCCCCTCTTTTTTTCCGGTATTGCTTGTTATCCATGAAAATCTATCTTGTTGGCGGTGCGGTACGCGACAGACTGTTAGGGCTACCCGTCAAGGATCGTGACTGGGTTGTCGTCGGCAGCACACCATCAGCCATAAAAGCACAGGGGTTTCGCCCCGTTGGCAAAGATTTTCCTGTCTTTATCCACCCCAAAACCGGTGAAGAATACGCGCTGGCCAGAACTGAGCGAAAATCCGGTCATGGCTATACCGGTTTCACTTTCCATACGTCACCGGATGTTACCCTGGAAGAAGATCTACTCCGGCGGGATCTCACCATTAACGCCATGGCGGAAACGGATAATGGCGAGCTAATCGATCCTTACCACGGTCATGAGGATCTACAGAATCGCATCCTTCGCCATGTCTCACCCGCCTTCCGTGAGGATCCCCTGCGCATCCTCAGAACGGCGCGTTTTGCCGCTCGCTATGCAACATTCGGCTTTCAGATTGCGGATGAAACCATGGCACTGATGAAGCTGATGGTGAGTTCTGGCGAAGTGAACTATCTGGTCGCGGAAAGGGTTTGGCAGGAAGCAGTTCGTGCGCTGGCAGAACCTTCTCCTGTCGTGTTCTTTGATGTTCTGAACGCCTGCGGTGCCCTATCAGCATTGATGCCAATACTGTTGCCAGGTTTTAGTAATGACTCAGCGATTCCACGAACCGTACTGGCACGTGCAGCCGAAGAACAGGCTGACACGGTATCCCGTTTTGTCTGCGCCGCTCTCCCATGGGAGGATCAGGCTCCCGCTATCAATGCTGCGGATCAACTGAAAACTTTCTGTGCTGACTTAAAGGTCCCGGTTGAATATCGCGAGATGGCCATACTGGTCGCCAATCACCTTCCCACATGGCTGGCCATGAAAGACGCCTCACCAGAATCCCTGCTAACTCTACTGGAAAAAACGGATGTATTCAGACGGGAAACGCGTTTTCAGCAATTCCTGTCGATTTGTGAGTTGCTGACTAACACCGTCAACGCCAATCATCAGCAAAGAAACTGGCTGGAAACCGCAGCGCTCGCCTGTAAAAGCGTCGATATACAGGCCCTGGTCAAGAAGGGACATAAAGGACAGGCATTAGCTGCGGCAATTCGTAAGGAGCGCCTGTCAGCCATTGCTGCAGCGCTGGCATCCTGATGCCACTACCGGAGAATCTGCATAGGCGATAGCCCGAAGCTGCTTCCATCCTGCAGGGATAAGCTGACTCGATCATCTACTGGTGACGCAGAAAAGGTTTCTACCAACTCTGCGTCCTCTTTTCCCATCAAATCCAACGCTTCGTCGGCTAACGGCAAAAAGAATGGCTCGTTAACAAACTCTGATGCATCAACCAGGCTATCTTTGCCGTTCCATAGCGCAAGAATATCCATGTCCGCAACACAGGCTCTGCGATGCTCCATCGGGTTAGCATGATCACGTCCCAGCAACTTTTCCTGCTGCTTGGTCCATGCTTTTAGCTCCCGACCGTTCATCGAAGTCTGTATGCCAACTACAACATTCAGAAAGTCATCCGCATTCTCGACACCGACGGGATGGGTTCGGGTGACTGAACTGATCCAGAGCTGACCAAATCGTTCCGACAACGCCGACACCATAGCAGCGATATGCTGCTCAGGGTCGACGTTACTGCCTAATCCCAGTAATGCGTACTGTGTCACTCAAAATCCTTGTCAGCCGGCCAGTTGATGCCCATTTGCTCTCTGATCCGGAAACATTCAACGGAAGGAATCGCATCCCGCAGGGCGTGGGGCTTTCGAATCACCAGTTTAACGGACTGTACGGCAAACTCCGTAAAAATCAGTTTCAGGATACCGCCACACAAGGCTTCCAGAAGATGGAAACGACTCGCCTGGCAGTACTGCTTTACTCGCCGGCTGAGTGTGGCGTAATCCAACGCATCCGGCAGGTCATCAGAAACAAAGGCATCCGAAAAATCGGTGCCCAGTTCCAGGTCAATCTGCAGGGGCTGGGGCTCTTCATGTTCCCAGTGATAAAAACCGATAATGGTTTCTACATACAGGTTTTCAATCCGGACCTTATCCACGGTTTATCGGCTCCCATCAGTCACAGGGGTAAGGGTTTCAAGCGGCCATCTTGGCATGGGACGGATACCCGGGGCATCCTGCTCACCAGCCAGCAAACGCTGACAGCCGGCATAGGCAATCATGGCACCATTGTCGGTACAGAAGGCCGGACGCGCATAGTATAACGTTGCGTTTTCCCCAGCGGCCATTTCGCCCAGCTTTTCACGCAGACGTTTGTTCGCGCTGACACCACCGGCAATGACCAGACGCTTCATCCCGCTTTCACGCAGGGCGCGACGGCATTTGATCGTCAAGGTATCCACAACGGCATCTTCAAAAGCCCGAGCGATATCGGCACGGGTTTGCTCATCAACCTGACCGTCAATGGTGTGCTGCTGCACGGTATTCAGGGTAAAAGTTTTCAAGCCACTGAAACTGAAATCCAGACCTGGGCGATCTGTCATAGGACGAGGGAAACGGAATCGACCGGAAATACCCTGCTCCGCCAACGCTGCCACCCTGGGACCACCAGGATAATCCAGCCCCAGCATCATGGCCGTTTTATCAAACGCTTCTCCGGCAGCATCGTCAACAGATTCACCCAGCAATTTGTACCGCCCAATGCCCTCAACGGATACCAGCTGAGTGTGACCGCCGGACACCAATAGCGCTACGAAAGGAAATTCGGGAGGTGTTTCTTCCAGCATCGGCGCCAGCAGATGGCCTTCCATATGGTGTACACCAATCACCGGCACATCCCAGGTAAAGGCAATGGACTTGGCAATGGCCGAACCCACCATTAACGCACCAATCAAGCCAGGTCCCCGGGTGTAGGCAATCGCATCGTTCTCTTCGCGACTGACTTCCGCCTGTGTCATGACGTCACGAATCAACGGCAACACCCGCCGGATATGGTCACGGGAAGCCAGTTCAGGCACTACACCACCATACTCCGTGTGCATATCCACCTGGCTGTAAAGGGCATCGCCCAGCAGGCCGGCTTCACTGTCGTAAATGGCAATACCGGTTTCGTCACAGGAGGATTCAATCCCGAGGACTTTCATGTGCATCGTATTCCTGGTCAAGTCAGGCAGGGAATAATAAAGGATGCCTGAATCAGGGCAAGCGTCATTACCCGCAGGCCTGCATGGATTGTCAGTGCCAATACGGAAACTATTCCCGAATCCGCCGGTCTACAGGGTAAGCGTATACGGTACAGCACAGCCCTGTAGTGCGTGATCAGGCGTTCCTCTTGACAAATACTATGCTTGACCGCTTTAGCAATCACTCATTACAATTCGCCGCTTTCATTATGTACGGCTACTATGGCTCTGTACCTATGTGGAAATAAACTGCCGGAAACGGCATCCCATTACTTGATATTTTAAGGAAGGTGAGGCCTGCATGCCTGCTGTCAAAGTTAAAGAGAATGAACCTTTTGACGTTGCCCTGCGTCGTTTCAAGCGGTCCTGTGAAAAAGCCGGTGTTCTGTCCGAAGTGCGTCGTCGTGAGCACTACGAGAAGCCGACCACAGTTCGCAAGCGCAAGGCAGCTGCAGCAGTCAAGCGGCATCTGAAAAAAGTGCAGCGCGAAAATCGCCGTCGCGAGCGTCTGTACTAATCAGTTGATCGACTGATACGACCGGCTGCGGCATTTCGTCGTTTGACCCGGCGCCTTGAATAGGGGTAAGGCCGTCCCCATATAGCGGGCACAGTACTTTATTTATTCAAGGCCGGAGAGATCCATGACTGACAGCACTTTGAAGAGCCGTCTGACTGACGCAATGAAAGACGCCATGCGCGCCAAGGATAAAGACCGTCTCGGTGTTATCCGGATGGCACTGGCGGAATTCAAATGCGTGGAAGTGGATGAGCGCATTGAGGTGGATGACAGTCGAGGTCTGGCTCTGCTGGACAAGATGGTCAAACAACGGCGGGATGCCGCCAGCCAGTTTACTGACGCCGGCCGTCAGGAACTGGCGGACAAGGAAAATGCAGAAATCGTCGTTCTGCAGGATTTCCTCCCCAAACAACTCAGCGATGATGAAATCAGCGCGATCATTGAAGCCGCCGTTACCGAAACGGGTGCTGCTTCCATGCAGGATATGGGTCGCCTGATGGGCGTCATCAAACCCAAGGTACAGGGCGCCGCCGACATGGGCGTCGTCAGCAAGCTGATCAAGGCGCGACTGTCCAACTAACGACAACAGCCTGACAGCACCAACCTGTATCCGTTGGAAATGGCGAGAGTGCACATACTTTCGCCAACGAATACCTCAATAGATTTCCAACCACGACCGAACCAACCTGTGATACCCTGATTCGAGCAATCGAACAACCCGTACCTCAATGACTCATAGCGATAATGCTGGACCATGGCTGGCCTGATACCCCAACACTTCATTGATGACCTGCTGGCTCGCACCGACATCGTTGACGTAATCAACGAACGCGTCCCTCTGAAAAAGGCCGGACGCAACCACCAGGCTTGCTGCCCATTCCACAAGGAAAAAACACCCTCCTTTACTGTCAGCCAGGAAAAACAGTTTTATTACTGCTTTGGCTGTGGCGCGAGCGGGAACGCCCTGGGGTTCATCATGGACCTGGAGCATCTGGATTTTCCTGTTGCCGTTGAACAACTGGCTAGCCGTCTTGGCCTGGAAGTTCCCAGGGAAGATGGGGGCAAGCACCAACATACCAGCCCAAATCCTGCCTATGAGCTGCTTACCAAAGCAGCGGATTATTACCAGGAACAACTGAAGTCACACAGCGCTTCTGAACAGGCTATCAGCTATCTGCGCAACCGTGGCCTTGATGGTAAAACGGCCCGGCAGTTCAACATCGGCTTTGCCCCTCCCGGCTGGGACAATCTGCTCAAAACCCTGGGCACCACCCCTGAGCGGGAAAAACTCCTCACCGATACCGGCATGCTGGTTGAACATGAGGAAAAGAAAAGCCTGTATGACCGCTTTCGACATCGCATCATGTTTCCGATTCGCGATCAGCGCGGACGCGTCATCGGATTTGGCGGCCGTGTACTTGGCGATGAAAAACCCAAATACCTGAACTCACCCGAATCCCCAGTTTTCCATAAGGGTCAGGAACTCTACGGACTCTATGAAGCCCGGCAAGCTAACCGCGAACTGAAACAGATCATCGTCGTTGAAGGCTATATGGATGTTGTTGCCCTGGCGCAACAGGGCATTACCAACAGCGTGGCTACACTAGGCACCGCCACCACACGCGAACATCTCGAAAAACTGTTCAAACTGACCAGTCAGGTTGTTTTTTGTTTTGACGGAGACCAAGCCGGTAGAAAAGCAGCCTGGCGCGCGCTGGAAAACACCCTGCCCGAAATGCACGACGGCAGACAGGTACGCTTCATGTTCCTGCCACAAGGCGAAGATCCGGATTCAATGGTCCGACAAGAAGGTAAAGATGCCTTCCTGAAACGGATTCACAATGAAGCGCTGACACTGGACGACTATTTTTTCAAGCAGCTGGCCAACGAAGTCGACACCACTACACTGGATGGGTGCGCACGTCTGGCAAAAATGGCAGAACCCTATTTTCAGCAACTACCCGAAGGCAACTATAAGCACCTGCTCGACAAAAAAGCTGAAAAAACCATAGGCCTGAAATTATCCAGCGATGCGTCGACACACTCTCAACAGTACGAACCTGCCACCGAGTACACACCCACTTACCAGGACGACCCAAGAGACGCCTGGCAAGAGACACCTCAGACATTCAGCAGCAATAAGCTGTTTAACAAAGACAAACCCTGGCAAAAAAAGCAGGAAGAGATCAGCACCCCGAAAATCAGCCTGCGCCTGCAGGATCGCGCCTTACGCCATCTGCTGAACACACCATCACTTGCGACTGAAATTAATATTGAAACGCTGAGCAAAGACGACAGCGTAGATATGCAGCAATTTGTTAGCCTTGTGGAATCCCTGCAAAACAATCCACAGCAAACCACTTACAAGCTTCTCGGCAGCTGGTACGGCACACAGCTGGGCGCACGCATGACAGAGCTTCTGAATAATGACATTCCCATTAGCAATCTTACGCTGCAAAAGGAAGAGTTTTGCCTGACCATTGCGCGATTGGAAGCGGATGTCATGAAGCGACTGGATACCCAAATCCTTAGTCCGCTGGAACATTTGCGCCTGGCCGCTGAAAAAGCACGACAAAAAAAATCACAAAATACTTGAACTTCTGTTAAAGAAACCCCCTCTAACGACAGATATTGACTAATCTTTGTGCCGACGCTTTAGCATGACAGCCAAACGTGCAACAATAGCCTTCTGGCAACCTTATTCAGCCATCGGCCTGCGGAGTGGAGGCTCGACATGCAAAAAATGGACGTTGATCACGAATACCTGCACAGGCCAATGCTTATGGCAGGCAAATTCACACATACGCTATAATTGACCGCTTACTGTCAAGCGCCGGCACCACACACATCGCTGTTATAGGGTTGATATGTCCGCAAATTCTCAACAACAATCCCGATTAAAAGAGCTCATCACCCGCGGCAAGGAGCAAGGCTACCTGACATACGCGGAAGTCAATGATCATCTGCCTGAGGATATTTCCGATCCGGATCAGGTCGAAGACATTATCCGCATGATCAATGACATGGGTATCCAGATTTTCGAGACCGCTCCGGATGCCGATACCCTGATGATGAATGATAGCAGCGCCGATGCCGATGAAGCCGCTGCTGAAGAAGCCGCTGCCGCTCTGGCCGCTGTCGAGCAGGAAGCCGGCCGCACCACCGACCCCGTGCGCATGTACATGCGAGAAATGGGCACCGTTGAACTGCTGACCCGCGAAGGCGAAATCAAAATCGCCAAGCGTATCGAAGAAGGCCTGCTCGAAGTCATGACAGCGCTGTCCAACTTCCCGGGCTCCGTTGAAACCATATTGAATGAATATGATCGCATCGTCGAAGAAAAAGGCCGCCTCAGCGACCTTTTCAGCGGTTATATTGATCCGGATGCTGAGATTGCAAACAACGCAGCAACACCTGCTCTCGACGCCAGCGACGACGCGCTTGATGAAGAAGACGATGAAGATGATGATGACGAGCAACAATCCGGCCCTGATCCTGAAGAAGCTCGCGAGCGTTTCACAGAACTTCGCGACCGCCTGGAAAATTCGCTGAAGGCGATCGAAACCCATGGTCGCGACAGCAAGGAAGCCAAAGCCGCTCTTGCTGAAATGGCGGCCGTTTTCATTCCGATCAAACTGGTTCCTCGCGTCTTTGACCTACTGGTATTCCGGGTGCGTAATGCACTTGACCAGATCAAGTTCAACGAGCGTACGGTCATGCAGCTTTGCATTCGCAAAGCCAAAATGCCGCGTAAGACCTTTATTGAGAAATTCCCAGGCAATGAAACCAACCTAAACTGGCTGGACGCTATCATTGCCGAAGGACACGCGTACGGTGCAGCACTGGAGCAATACCGCGTAGAAATTTTGCGTGCTCAGCGCAAACTCAAAGCCACCGGTGACGAGTTTGGTCTGTCACTTTCTCAGATCAAGGACATCAACCGACAAATGTCCATTGGTGAGGCGAGAGCCCGCCGCGCTAAGAAAGAGATGGTAGAAGCTAACCTGCGACTGGTTATCTCGATTGCCAAGAAATACACCAACCGAGGCCTGCAATTCCTTGACCTGATCCAGGAAGGCAACATCGGCTTGATGAAAGCTGTTGATAAATTTGAATACCGCCGCGGTTACAAGTTCTCTACCTACGCTACCTGGTGGATTCGCCAAGCCATCACCCGCTCCATCGCAGATCAGGCAAGAACTATCCGGATTCCGGTGCATATGATCGAAACGATCAACAAGCTCAACCGGATTTCGCGCCAGATGCTCCAGGAAATGGGTCGCGAGCCCACGCCGGAAGAACTGGCAGAGCGCATGGAAATGCCTGAGGACAAGATCCGTAAGGTCATGAAAATCGCCAAGGAACCGATCTCCATGGAAACACCGATCGGTGACGATGAAGATTCCCATCTGGGCGACTTTATCGAAGACAGCAACATGGACTCGCCAATCGACTCCGCAACCGGCGAAGGCCTCAAGAATGCCACTCGCGATGTTCTTTCAGGCCTGACCGCCCGCGAAGCGAAAGTATTACGCATGCGCTTCGGTATTGACATGAATACCGACCATACACTGGAAGAAGTCGGCAAGCAGTTTGACGTTACCCGTGAGCGGATTCGTCAGATCGAAGCCAAGGCCCTGCGCAAACTGCGTCACCCAACCCGCACAGACCACCTGCGCAGTTTCCTCGACGAGTAATCGCAGGATTTGATAAAAGCAGCGAAGCTGCTTTTATCAAGCAATAAAAAAGGAGCCTTACGGCTCCTTTTTTATTTCAGCAGTCTCAGGATTGCTGCTCTTTGGCACGAGCCACTTCTTTCATGCTCAGCTTGATACGACCACGCGCATCAACATCCATAACGATAACATCGATCTGCTGACCCACCTTGAGGTAGTCATTCACATCATTGACACGCTCTTCTGCAATCTGGGAGATGTGCACCAGACCATCCTGCCCCGGGAGGATAGTGACAAATGCACCAAATTCCACGATACGGGTCACAGAACCCTGATAGATCTTACCGATTTCCGCTTCAGCGGTTACACCGTAAACACGGTCATAAGCCGCCTGACAGGCTTCACGGGTATCAGCATAGATCTTGACCACACCCGCATCGTCGATATCAACAGATGCGCCGGTATCCTCACAGATGGAACGGATTGTAGAACCGCCTTTACCGATAACATCACGAATCTTGTCAGTATCGATCTTGAGCGTCATGGTAGACGGCGCATTCTCAGACAACTCAGGACGGGACTCACTGATCACCTGATTCATCTGGCTGAGGATATGCAGACGCGCCTGCAGCGCCTGCTCCAGTGCGATATCCATGATCTCTTCGGTAATACCGTCGATCTTGATATCCATCTGCAGCGCAGTGACACCTTTAGCGGTACCCGCCACTTTGAAGTCCATATCACCCAGATGATCTTCATCACCCAGGATATCGGTCAGCACCGCAAAGCGCTCGCCTTCCTTGATGAGACCCATAGCGATACCTGCTACCGGTGCCTTCAGCGGCACACCGGCATCCATCAGCGCCAGACTGGAACCACAAACGGAAGCCATGGAACTGGAACCATTGGATTCTGTGATTTCAGACACAACACGGATGGTATAGGGGAATTCCTGATCATTCGGCAACACAGCCTGAATACCACGACGCGCCAGACGGCCATGACCGACCTCACGACGACCAACACCACCCATACGACCACACTCACCCACAGAGAACGGCGGGAAGTTATAGTGCAGCATGAAAGGCTCACGACGCTCACCTTCCAGGTAATCAACCAGCTGCGCATCACGGGAGGTACCCATGGTTGTGGTCACGATCGCCTGCGTTTCACCACGGGTAAACAGTGCTGAACCATGAGTCTTAGGCAAAACACCTACTTCAATGTGCAGCGGACGAACAGTCTTGGTATCCCGGCCATCAATACGTGGCTGACCATCCAAAACATTCTCTCTCACCAGATTCTTTTCCAGGCTGGCGAATACCTTGCTGACGCTCTTCGCATCGGCCTGAGCCTCTTCACCACCGGCCAGCTCAACAAGCGCCTCAGCACGCAGGGCAGCCAGCGCATCATTTCGCTTCTGCTTCTCAGCAACCTGGTAAGCTTCAGCAATACGTCCCAGGTAAGCACCTTTGACACGCTCAATCAACGCGGTGTCTTCAGCGGCAGGCTGCCAATCCCAGACAGGCTTACCAACCTCTGCCGCCAGCTCCTTGATCGCCTGAATCACCACCTGGTACTCCTGCTGCGCAAACAGTACCGCACCCAGCATTTCATCTTCCGTCAGTTCCTGAGCTTCTGATTCAACCATCAGGACAGCATCAGCAGTACCTGCAACCACCATGTCCAGCTCAGATTCTTTCAGCTGTTCAAAGCTTGGATTCAGGATGTAACCTTCTTCCTCAGTGAAGCCAACACGGGCTGTACCGATCGGGCCACTAAACGGAATACCGGAAATCGCCAACGCCGCTGACGTACCGATCATTGCCGCCATATCGGGATCATTCTTTTTGTCAGTAGACAGAACGGTACAGATAACCTGCACTTCATTCATGAAGCCCTTGGGAAACAGCGGGCGGATAGGACGGTCGATCAGGCGGGACGTCAGGGTTTCTTTCTCACTGGGACGCCCTTCACGCTTCAAAAAACCGCCGGGAATACGACCCGCAGCATAGGTTTTTTCCTGATAGTGGACACTCAACGGGAAAAAGTTCTGCCCTTCCTTGGCTTCCTTGGCGCCAACAACCGTTGTCAGCACAGACAGGTCACCCATAGTGACCAGCACCGCACCAGACGCCTGACGAGCAACGCGTCCTGTTTCCAGGATGACGTCGGTATCACCGAACTTAAACAGTTTTTTAACCGGATTCACGGTCATTTCCTTTTTTCAATACAAGATACCGATTAACCCATCGAACTGTCGGTATACAGGATGCAATCCGGAAAGCTGCATCACAGCTCTCGGGATTGCACCCGATTCGTTCGATCAGTCTTGAGTCAATCTACCTCAACAAGAGAATGGCCAAAGGCCTACCTCTTTAGCTGACAAAGACAACGATAACAGCGCGTTATTGCAAACGCTGCCCGTCATCATATACGTCAAGCATACGACTTCTGTTTGTTATCGGAAACTACTGCAACCAACAAACAGAACAAGCACCGATACTTCCACAAGGTTTGGCACGCAACCCTATCGGCACCCCATACAAAAACACCGCTAAAAGCTCACCATTCGGCTGCTGATAGCGGTGTCAGCTACCTGTCAAACAGGTAGCAGAGAAAGCAACTCAGTCGTCGCGTAAACAACAATTAGCGACGCAGACCCAGACGCTCGATCAGGGAACGGTAACGCTCAACGTCCTTACCCTTCAGGTAGCTCAGCAGGTTACGACGCTGATTAACCATGCGAATAAGACCACGACGAGAGTGGTGATCGTGAATGTGGCTCTTGAAGTGAGACTGCAGACCTTCAATGTTGGCAGTCAGCAGGGCAACCTGCACTTCGGGAGAACCGGTATCACCTTCAGCGTGACCGAATTCCTTAACGATTTCAGCTTTCTTTTCAGCAGACAGGGCCATGATAAAACTCCTGGTTAATATGCTACTTAACAAACCGGGGTTGACCGTGCATATTTACAGCCACCCTTCGGGAATCACAATCAAGCTTGTCACTCCATGGAGTTTCCCACCCAGACCAGCTCGTCGACTAAAAGCCTTCAAAACGACTGAAGTGAGAAAATGAAAGGAGGTATTCTATCGCCATACGCCCTTTTTATCACCCTGCAATTGTATCAGATGGTTACGCAATTGCTGCATGACTTTGTAAAGACCACAACACCCACTTAATGCCAGCACAGGCCGCCACTAATCTTTCTGCTTGATCAAACGGCGCGGGGCAACCAGTCCCTCATCAGTAATTTCACCGATGCCGAGGAAAACATCCGGCGCATCTGCCATCGTACGATAAATACGAACAAATCCAGACGTGGGTGCGCGAGGCACCTGGATAGACTGGCCCTGCAAAAGGTAAAAACTGCTGGCTTCCCCCAGCGCCACAGCGGGCATCTGACTGACAGCACTGTCCTGGGACATAAGCAGATCATCCAGCGCCTTGTGGCCACCACCATCACGCACCTGCTCCAGCGCTTCCAGCGTGAAGGAGTCCTCTTCACAGTACGGGCCCGCCTTCAAGCGTCGCAGATCAATAATATGCGCGCCACAACCCAGCATTTCACCAATATCCTCGACCAGCGTACGAATATAGGTGCCTTTGCTGCAATCCACCTCAAGCTCAATTTCATCACCACGGAAAGCGGTCATTGCCAACCGGTAGATATTGATGGGACGGGCTTTACGCTCAACCTCAATACCTTCACGTGCGAGCTTGTACAGGGGCTGGCCATTATGCTTGATAGCAGAATACATGGAGGGAATCTGCTCGCCCGGCCCACGGAACTTCTCCAGCACCGCTTCAACATCACGCTCAGTGACTGCAACCGGACGCTCCTGGATCACCTCACCCTCAGAGTCGCCTGTTGCCGTGCGGATACCCAGTTTTGCAACTGTCCGATAACTTTTATCAGAATCTAGAAGATATTGAGAAAGCTTGGTTGCCTCACCCAGACATACAGGTAAAACCCCCGTTGCCAAAGGATCGAGACTTCCTGTATGACCTGCCTTGGCTGCACCATACAGGCGCTTCACACGCTGTAAAACATCGTTGGAAGAGGCGCCAGTTGGCTTGTCGATAATGACAATGCCATTAATATCGCGCCCTCTGAACTTCCTACGCCTTGCCATCCGTAGCCTCCTCATCACTTACATCTACCTGCCGCTCGCCATCACGGGCGACCGCACTGTCAATCAATGAGGAGATGTAGCTGCCACGCTCAATGGTTTCATCATAATGAAAACGCAGGGTGGGCACGAAACGAATTTGCATACGCTTGGCCAGTGTGCTACGCAGAAAACCTGCCGCCTGCTTCAGCACTTCCACGGCCTCATCCGTAGCCTTTTGACCATCCAGCCCAAGAAATGTGACATAGACGTCAGCAAACGCGAGATCCTTACTAACGGTCACCGAACTGACGGTCACCATGCCCAGGCGGGGATCTTTCATTTCCAGCTGCAGAATACCCGCAAGCTCTCGCTGCATCTGGTCCGCAATACGCTGGGTACGACTGAATTCTCTTGGCATAAGTCTACTATATACAAACAATCTGCAGGCAATCCGGACACTCCCTGACAATCAGCCTGCCAAATGACATATCACTGTTATCCAAAACAACAGCAGCCTGCCTGCCTGCCTGCCTGCAAAGAAACAACATCCTGTCCCGCCCTGAAAAGCACAGAGCTAAAACACAAAAAGCTGCCGAACCCGAAAGTCCGGCAGCTCACCTTAACAGGGGATATTACAGGCTCCGTTCAACCTGAACAGACTTGTAAACCTCAATCTTGTCGCCGACCTTGACGTCATTGTAGTTCTTAACACCAATACCGCATTCCATGCCGTGTCGAACTTCCGCAACGTCATCCTTGAAGCGACGCAATGACTCGAGCTCACCTTCGTAGATCACCACGTTTTCACGCAGTACGCGGATGCGCTCATTACGGTAGACAATACCTTCAATGACCATACAGCCGGCCACCGCACCAATCTTAGGCGCCTTAAAGACATCACGCACCTCGGAAACACCCACGATTTCTTCGCGGAAGGTAGCTTTGAGCATGCCAGTCAGCGCTTGCTTGACGTCATCAATGATGTCATAGATGACGCTGTAGTAGCGCAGATCCAGACCTTCAGCTTCCACAACACGACGTGCGGCAGAGTCAGCACGGACGTTGAAACCAACCAGAATCGCGCTGGACGCCAGCGCCAGGTTCGCGTCGGTTTCGGTCAGAGCACCTACGCCGCCGTAGATAACCTTAACGTCGACTTCTTCGTTGCCCTGCTCTTGCAATGCGGCGGTGATCGCCTCCAGAGAACCACGGACATCGGTCTTGAGAACAACCTTAAGGGTTTTCTTCTCATCAGACCCCATATCCTTGAACATGTTCTCGAGCTTGGCCGCCTGCTGACGCGCCAGCTTCACTTCACGGAACTTGCCCTGACGGAACATGGCGATTTCACGGGCTTTGCGCTCATCCTGAACAACCAGCAGCTCATCACCGGCATCCGGCGTACCATCCAGACCCAGAATCTCAACCGGGATGGACGGTCCAGCCTGCTCAATGGCCTTGCTATTTTCGTCCAGCAATGCTCGAACACGGCCATACTGCTGGCCGACCAGCACGTTATCGCCACGATGCAGCTGCCCAGCCTGTACCAGCACAGAGGCAACAGGACCACGCCCTTTATCAAGACGGGATTCAATGACAACGCCACGGGCAGAACCTTCGGCAATTGCAGTCAGCTCAAGCATTTCAGATTGCAGCAGGACCGCATCCAGCAAATCTTCAATGCCCTGCCCCGTATGGGCAGACACCGGGACGAACTGCACATCACCACCCCAATCTTCCGGAATGACATTACGCTGTGCCAGTTCATTCTTGACACGATCCGGATCAGATTCAGGCTTATCCATCTTGTTGACGGCGACAACAATCGGTACACCCGCATCACGAGCATGCTGTATCGCTTCCTCAGTCTGCGGCATAACACCATCGTCAGCAGCAACCACCAGGATAACGATATCAGTCGCCTGAGCACCACGAGCACGCATGGCGGTAAACGCAGCGTGGCCAGGGGTATCCAGGAAGGTGATCATGCCCTTGTCAGTCTGCACATGGTATGCACCGATATGCTGGGTAATACCGCCAGCCTCACCAGACTGCACCCGTGACTTACGGATATAGTCGAGCAATGAGGTCTTACCGTGGTCAACGTGACCCATGACTGTCACGACCGGTGCACGGGAGATGCTTTCACCCTGCGGTACAGACAGCTCCTGCTCAAGGGTATCTTCAAACTGATCAGCCTTGACCAGCTTGACCTTATGCCCCATCTCCTCAACAACGATGACAGCGGTTTTCTGTTCAATCACCTGATTGATGGTCACCATGGTGCCAAGCTTGAACATATACTTGACAACATCCGCACCCTTGACGGCCATTTTCTGAGCCAGGTCGCCAACCGTAATGGTTTCCGGAATAGTGACTTCACGGACAACCGGCGCAGTCGGCTTGGTAAAGCCGTGCTCCATACCGGCAGACGGCTTGAACGGCTTCCGGGACAGTGTCGGGCGACGGTCATCACGGCGATCCTTACGACCACCCTTACCCTTAGCGCCACGACCCCGACGATCATCATCACGATCGTCAGTACGCTCTTTCTTGCCTCGCTTGGCAGCAGGCCCACGACGGTTACCGGATTCAGCTTCCTGCAGCTTGGCCTGTTGCTCAGCCTGACGACGCTCATCTTCAGCCTTCAGCTTGGCCGCTTCTTCAGCCTGACGACGACGCTCATCTTCCTGACGCTCCGCATCTTTGCGGCTACGCTGAGTTCGCGCTGTTGAACGAGCCTCTTTCTCGGCACGCAGACGCACACCATCTTCTTCCCGGCGCGAATCCTGCTGCCGACGCTGCTCATTTTCCTGCTCAGCAGCCTGCTCACTTTTCACGAAGGTGCGCTTCTTGCGCACTTCAACATTAACAATCTTGTTCTTGCCGGAACCGCCTGCCACTTTCATCTGGCTGACAGTCTTCCGCTTCAGGGTAATCTTGCTCGGCTCAGACACACGGGGGGCTTCACCATGCGCTTGCTTCAGGTAAGCAAGCAGGGCAGCTTTCTCATGATCCGATACGGTCTCACCGGGCTCTTTATGGGAAAGCCCTGCATCTTTCATTTGCTGCAGAAGTCGATCTACCGGAGCTCCGACCACTTCGGCAAGTTGTGCTACTGTTACATCTGCCATCTAACTTCTCCTCTAAAGTGGCCTGCTCAGTTCTCTTCTCCAAACCAGCAGATATTCCGCGCCTTCATGATCAACTCTCCGGCACGTTCCGCATCCAGCCCTTCGATCTCAAGAAGATCATCGGTCGCCTGCTCCGCCAGCTCTTCCAACGAAGTTACGCCACGGGATGCCAACTCAATGGCCAGAGGCTGCTCCATACCATCAAGATTCAAGAGATCTTCGGCAGGCTGTGCACCCTTGAGTTTTTCTTCATCAGCGATAGCCTGGGCCAAGAGTTTATCCTTGGCGCGCTGACGCAGCTGGTTAACGATCTCTTCATCAAAGCCGTCAATCGCCAGCATTTCCTCAAGAGGCACGTAGGCCACTTCTTCCAGGTTTGAAAAACCTTCTTCCACCAGAACTGCGGCCAGGTCCTGATCCACATCCAGCCACTCAACAAAACGGTCAACTAGACGACCTGCTTCCTGGTTCTGCTTTTCCTGGGCCGCTTCTTCGGTCATCACGTTCAGGGTCCAGCCAGTGAGTTCACTGGCCAGACGCACATTCTGACCACCACGACCGATCGCCTGTGCCAGGTTGTCTTCGGCGACAGCGATATCCATAGTGTGATTGTCTTCGTCCACAACGATGGAGGCGACTTCAGCCGGCTGCATGGCGTTGATAACCAGCTGCACCGGGTTATCATCCCAGAGCACGATATCAACACGCTCATTCTGCAACTCGTTAGATACCGCCTGAACACGTGCACCACGCATACCAACACAGGCACCCACTGGATCAATACGTCCGTCATTGGTTTTGACGGCAATCTTGGCACGGGATCCCGGATCACGGGCCGCTGCACGGATTTCAATCACCTCTTCGGCAATTTCCGGCACTTCAATCCGGAACAGCTCAATCAGCATTTCCGGTGCGGTACGACTCAGCATCAGCTGAGGACCACGCCCTTCTTCTGAAATATGACTCAGAAGGGCTCGCACGTGGGTTCCCATGCGGAAGCTTTCGCGGGGAATTACCTGATCGCGACGCAGAATGCCTTCGGCATTATTACCCAAATCAATGATATAGGTGTCACGATTAGTCTTTTTAACCGTGCCGGCAATCAGCTCACCGACCTTGTCACGGTAAGAGTCAACGATCTGCCGACGCTCAGCTTCGCGAACTTTCTGGACAATCACCTGCTTGGCGGCCTGGGCGGCAATACGACCAAACGCAATGGACTCAACCGGTTCTTCCCAGACATCGCCAATCTCCAGTGCATCGTCCTTTTCCTTGCCTTCATCAAGGGTTAGGTGGGCACCAGGAATGTCAAAATCTTCATCCGCCACAACGGTCCAGCGGCGGAACGTATCATAGTCACCGCTCAGCCGATCAATGGCCACACGGATATCCACTTCGGTTTCGTAGCGTTTCTTGGTGGCTGCCGCCAACGCCACTTCAATGGCTTCAAAAATAACATCGGGCGGCACGCCCTTCTCATTGGAAACCGAGTCAACGACCAACAGGATCTCTTTGCTCATGCTCTGCCTCTCGTATCGATAAATCTGGTCATTCCTGTCGGGCCTGCGCCGTCATCTTCAGCCAGACACTTTATTAGAACTGAGGAACCACATGGGCTTTTTTAATGACATCCATAGGAAACAGGAACTCATGCCCTTCACAGACAATCACCACCTCATCACCCTCAACGCCCTTGATCACCCCTTTGTACTTGCGTCGTCCTTCGAACGGAACCCGCAACCGCACATTGACCACCTGACCAACATGGCTCTCGTACTGAGCCAGAGTGAACAGGGGCCGATCAAGCCCTGGAGAAGACACTTCCAGCGTATATTCACCACTAATAGGGTCTTCAACATCCATCACAGCACTCAGCTGTCGACTGACTTTCTCGCAATCATCAACGGTAACGCCCTGCTCGGTATCGATATATACCCGTAACAGGCTATGGCGCCCCTGCGCCAGGAGCTCGAGCCCCCAGAAGGTGCAGTCCTGCCCTTCGACGACTGGCTCGATCAGCTCGTGTAATACTTCCAGCTTGCTAGCCACTTACACCGCCCTCAGCAACTGACTGTGAACCCTGCCCGCCTCTTTACGCCCCCTGCGACAGCAGACAGCCACAACCTTCGTGTTGCCAGAAACAGGCGACAATTTAAAGCAATAAAAAATGGGCTATATAGCCCATCCTGCGACCTTGCCCTCAGCAGGGACAACATGCGGATGTCCTGCTGCGGCAACAGCTTATGCCTAGCAAAAAAGCCCCTCTAATGAGGGGCTTTTTCACAATCTTGAAACTGATCCGGTATCTTTATTGCCCTAAAAACAATCTACACTTTTACGACACCTTGCAATCAGCTCCTCTAAATGACTGATTAATTATATTGCCATATCACAGAATCGGTCAATTCAGCTGGCCAACTTCACGCATCGACCACCTACAAATTCGCTGGTGCCGAAGGCGGGACTTGAACCCGCACGCTCATAGAGCACCACCCCCTCAAG
>MUIA01000132.1 GCA_002084115.1 Oceanospirillales bacterium LUC14_002_19_P2
ACGTGCTGAATGCGACCATCTCGGCGGAGATAAACAAAGGCCTGTTCAATACTCCAGTCAATATCAATTTTCTCGATTACCCAGCCAGAAAATGCGAACATGGGACGGAGTGATGGGGTTGCCAACATGTCTGATCCTTCAGAAGTTTTGATCTATACAAATCAATCGTCTTCTAAAGGCTATTTCTGTTGCAATCCCTCACTTTTCATCCGCCAACCTGTAAAAGCACCTATTTTCTTTCGTAGTGACCTTGTCGTTACCTTACCGGAACGGCGGCGCGTATAAAATCCCCCCGTCCCGCCATAGAGCATTGAGACTTCGATCCATCAACAGTGGTGAAAGAATCCCCAGATTTCGCTCGAATATTTCGCCATAGTTGCCGACCTGACCGATGACCTGGGCAGTCCAGTCCTTTGGCAGTCCCATGCTGTCAGCCGGTATCGACATTTCAAGGAACCGTTCAACTGCCGGAGCACCCGGAGGCTGTGCAATTGTTTTCTGCACCAACCCCAACTCCTCACCATTGATTAACGCAGCCAGTGTCCAGCGCACAATATTGAACCACTGGTCATCGCCCTGCCGGACAACCGGCCCCAACGGTTCCTTGGAAATCATATCGGGTAAAACAACCGCCTCTGTGGGCTTTTTCAGGCGTAAACGAAGCGCGTACAGCTGCGACTGATCTGATGTGACAACATCACACCGCCCATTCCTGAACGCACTGGCAACCGCATCATAGTTTTTCATGACAACCGGACGATAGGTGTGTCCCTGTTGCTGAAACCAGTCAGCCAAATTCAGTTCTGTGGTTGTCCCTGCGATCACGCAAATTGAGGCATCATCCAGTTCGGTTGCACGTCGGATTCGTTGTTTTTTCCAGACCAGGAATCCCTGGCCATCGTGGTAACTGATGCCAGCAAAGTCCAAACCCAGCGCAGTATCACGGGAAAGCGTCCAAGTGGTATTTCGGGAAAGCAGATCAATGGCGCCAGATTGCAACGCGGTGAAACGCTCCTGCGCATCCAGTGGAATAAAGCGTACGGTTTAGGCATCCCTCAAAGCAGCCGCTGCGACAGCACGACAGAAATCCACATCAAATCCCTGCCACTGCCCCTGGTCATTCTGTGAGGCAAATCCCGGTAATCCCGGATGAACACCACAGCGCAGGAAACCGCGCTCCTTGACGACAGCCAAAGTGCCAGACCAGGCGGTAATTGACGTCAAGGTCAACAGCATCAGAATGACAATGCGATAGCAGAACGAAACCATGGCTTGTTATTTTTCTTTGTCAGCACAGGTGCCAACCTTAGCGTTTTTTCTCATGGTCAAGCAATGAACCCTGCCCCTATCGGTTCGAATTTCCCACTGGAACTACCGGGATATAATCCCAAAAAGCTGTGATACACTCCCATGCCGCCGCACATTGAACAATAACGGTACAAAACCTTATGGCAGAAACCTCCCGTTCCCCGATCCTGATTACCGGCGGTGCCCGACGACTGGGCCTGTACAACGCACGGGCACTGAAACGGGACGGTCATCCCGTCATCATCACGTACCGGACGGAGAACGATGCACTGGAGGCATTGCAACGGGAAGGCATACACACTATAAAGGCGGACTTTTCCAGCAACGAGAATATCCTGGCTTTTATTGGCAGGATCCAACAGGAAACTGACTGCCTGCGCGCCATCATCCACAATGCGTCCGATTTCACACCAGACGTTGATTCACCGGTGGATACCGTTACCCTGGCCTCACTGTTCCAGGTTCATATGATGGCGCCATGGCTGATCAACCGGGGGTTGCAACCTTTGCTTGAGAACTGTGACAGTGGAACGGCTGACATTATCCACATGACAGACCACAACACCCGTCATGGAAGCGCGACACATGCCGCCTACTCAGCCACCAAGGCCGGCCTGGAGAATATGACAGCGTCAATGGCACGGCTGTTTGCCCCGACCATCAAGGTCAACGCCATCGCCCCCTACCTGATCATCATGAATGAGCAGGATCGGGAAGCCGAGAAGGCTGGTCGTCTGCAGCCCCCCCCCATGGGACTCGCGCCTGGGGAACAGGTCATTTACCAGACAGTTCGTTTTCTGCTGGATAATCCCTACATCACCGGCGCAACGATCCCTGTTGACGGTGGCATGAGTCTCACCCAGCTCCCGCTTCCGACAACCCACAACTACATGGATTCAGAATGATTGAGAACCTGACCGAACACTACCGCAGCATCCTTCAGAACTTGGGCGAAGACCTGGAGCGCGATGGTCTGCGTAACACTCCACAGCGTGCTGCCAAAGCCATGGCGTTCCTGACCCGGGGTTATCACCAGGATCTTCATGAAATCGTCAACGGTGCGATCTTTGAATCCCGCAATGATGAAATGGTGGTCGTAAAGGATATTGAGCTGTACTCCCTATGCGAGCATCACCTGTTGCCGTTTATCGGCAAGTGTCATATCGCCTACCTGCCGAACGGTAAGGTACTGGGTTTGTCAAAGTTTGCACGCATTGTGGACATGTTTGCGCGTCGACTACAGATTCAGGAAAACATGTCCCAACAGATTGCTGAAGCGGTAATGGAAGTGACCAGTGCGCGTGGGGTTGCTGTGGTGATTGAATCCAAGCACATGTGCATGATGATGCGGGGTGTTGAAAAACAGAATTCGTCCATGACGTCTTCCGTGATGCTGGGCGATTTCCGAACCAACCTCCCCACCAGGGAAGAGTTTCTCCGTCATATCAGCTGATGACACCGACAGGTTACTGGCAACCTTAGCCAGTAACCTTTAGCCCATTGTTTCTCACGGATTCAATACACCGGAACCTGCGGTATTGTTCTGAAGTGCCTGGGTGGCACTCTGAATATAAGCCTCCAGCTGCACCTGCATCATTCCCTCAACCGTCTGGTTCTGTACCGTCACGGCCTGTGGATGGCTACCCAAATGATAACGGTATAACCGATTGCCAAATCCCGGTGTTAATACCAGTGCCAGATCACCTTCGACAATCGCTGCCATCTGACTGCCACCCGACGGTTTGATCACACCGATCCCCGGCGCTGGCGGAGGCAGGCTTAACAAATCTCGCCCCCAGCACTGGTGCTGCTGCGGCTCCCCAAAGCGTCCCAGGATTGTCGGCACAACATCTACCTGGGTACCGACCGTTGTCCGTTCACGACCAAACTGCGCCTGAATCCCCGGCGCGATCATCAGCATGGGCACATAGAATCGCAATAAATCGATGTCGGTCAGCTGCAATGGGGATGAAAACCCATGATCGCCAACAATCACGAAAAGGGTCTCATTAAACCAGGGGTAAGTACGTGCAGAGCGGAAGAACCGCCCTAACGCCCAGTCCGAATAACGCATCGCCGTCAAATGTTCATTCTGCTCACCCTGACCGGTCACCGGTGATACCGGCAGAGGAGTGGGCAGCGCATAAGGCGTATGATTCGACAGCGTCTGCACAAGGGCATAGAACGGCCTGTCCTCAGGCATCTTTGCCAACTCTTCGAGGGCGCGATCAAACACATCCTGATCCGCAACTCCATAGGTATTATCAATAAACACAGGGTCGATAAAATCATCTCGACCAATAAACGTCGTCATGCCCTGGTTACGGAAGAAGCCGAACTGGTTATCCCAGGCAAAGTCACCGTTATACACATAAACATCACGATACCCTCTCGTCGCAAGAAGCCTGGGCAACCCTGAAAACTGGTGGGCCCCTTCCGGTTGCTGCATCAGGTATTCATAACCCGGAAGATTGGGGAAGCAGGCCATGGTGCCGAACATGCCCTGATGAGTATGCGTACCGTTCGAAAAAAAACGTGTAAATAACACGCCCTCTTCCGTCAACATATCAAAATTGGGCGTAATATCCTGAGGTCCACCGAGCGCCCCGACAAAGCGCCCGGCAAAACTCTCCATGAGAATAATCACCACATTACGGATATCAGGCATCATACCGGCAGTCGGTGGCTGAGTGATTCGTCGAATGACAGCCGCTTCAGTATCAATGAGTTGATCACCACGCATCAGCAACATATTCCGCGTCAACGTTATCGCCTCAGAGTCCGACATAAGCCCCACCCAGGCATGCTCACCAGAGTGGCTGAAATGCTGAATAGTCGCCTGACTCAGCGTGAAAACCCCGTTCAGCGCCAGCTGATTGGCAAACAGTGAATCTCCCTGGAAAGCATCGCCCCATCGCAACGGCGGCCCACTGCGAAACGTTCCCCTTGCCAGAGCCAGGTCAATCAAAAAGACACAGGCAAAGGCCATCAGGCGCGTAGCCAGCACGTGCGTTCTTTGCTGTGTCGGTTTTTCACTATAAAACCGGGTTCGCCTGTCAATCCACCGAAACAGGGAAAACAATAACAACGTCAGTACCAGCCAACCCAGCAGATAACGCAATACAGGAAATCCATGCCATAACATGCTCATGACAGTGGCAGGATCTTCCTTCAGGTACTGAAATACCAAGTTGTTCAGGCGTTGATGAAACTCCCGATAAAAATCCAGCTCCAGTAGCCCCAGGAAAACACTGAGGCTTGACCACAACGTGAGCCACACACAGTAAAATCGTCTCGCATTGAGTGTCACTGGCAATAATGTACCCAACACCAGTGGCAGACAGATGATCGCTATCACGCGCAGGTCAAAACGCAACCCTGTAATAAAGGCATGCTGCCATTCCGACAGCTTAATACCTGTGGCAAGATCCATGTTATAAAGCAGCAGCAACAGCCGTAACAGTGCAAACAACAGCATCAGGATCATCAGACTAAGCAATTGAAAAAGCACATGCGCAGACAGGGATAAAGGTCGTTGATACGACGATTGCCAACGTCTCATGGGAAAGGCTTCCAGATCAGGAATCAGGGTTGGCAGGCAGTCCTATTCTTCTCTGATCAGCTCCAGAATCCGGTTTCTGCCCTGCTCTGCCACTAACATGCGTCGCTCACCGGCTTCAATAATAGTCTGTGCACTGCGTAGATGACGGGCGATAACGGATATTTCGCCATCAGCAAACAACAACACCCGGGCATGGGCTGTAGCATCTTCGGTAATCCAGAGCCCTTCCGGGGTACACAGCAAATAGTTGGGTTTTTTGAGTCCTTCAATCACCAGTTCCGGTGAATTGACCTCATTAAACCGATAAACCTTACCCAGCCTCTTTTCAGAAAAATACAGTGCCCCATCAGGACAACGGGTAATCCCCTCCATACCATCACCTTCGGCATAGAGGACTTCAAGTTGTTTCATGGTATGGTCATAATGCAGCAAGCGCCCCCCCCTTGCGGTCTTCAACGGTATAAAGGTAGCGATTCCCCCAGGCTGCCAAGGCTTCTACAGCGTTACCTGTAAACAGTTCTTCAACCTTGCCATGCCGATACCACAGGACAGGCGCAATACCACTTTCCTGTCCAACAACTACGCCATCACCAAAAACCACGAGACCATCAGGCTTACCCAGGTTACCGAGCAATAACCGACGTTCGCCGTTTTTCTGGATATGCAGAAGGGTTCCACGGGGAGGATAAAATTCCTGCGTGGCATACAAGCCACCATCAGGATGCAGAGCCAGTGCAGAGACCCGAGGGACATTGTCAATCCAGGTACGGGACGTCCATCCCTGTACGGTTATGACGGGAAAATAACGCACATAGAAGCTGACCAGCAACACCGTCAGTAGAATCACCAACACAAGCAACCAGACCGACAACGCAAACCTACTTGCCCACCACTTCATCTCCATACTATCTGGAATAGAGGGGGTTTAACGGATCTCGCATGTCTTCGCAGGATAAACGACAGAAACCAAACAGGTGTTGATAGATCCTGTTTGACCTCTGTCCGTATTATGAAGGGAAGTAAAGATCTAAACGGTAACTACTGCCAATCAAGAATGACCTTACCGGACTGCCCGCTGGCCATCACTTCAAAGGCCTTAGCGTAATCCTCCACAGGAAAGTGATGAGTAATGACCGGTTCGATCGCCAATCCAGACTGTAGCATGGTCGCCATCTTGTACCAGGTCTCGAACATTTCCCGGCCATAGATCCCCTTGATCACCAGCCCTTTGAAAATCACCTGATTCCAGTCGATCGTGGTATCGGCAGACGGGATACCCAGCAGCGCCACCTTGCCGCCATGGTTCATCTTTTCAAGCATTTGCTCAAATGCCGCACCATTGCCCGACATTTCCAATCCCACATCAAACCCTTCGACCATGCCCAGTTCGTTCATGACATCATCCAATGATTCTTTCATGACGTTGACAGCACGGGTCACACCGATCTTTTCAGCGAGCCCCAAACGGTAGTCATTCACATCCGTGATCACCACATGCCGCGCACCGACATGGTGGGCAATGGCTGCCCCCATAATGCCAATGGGACCCGCACCGGTCACCAGAACATCTTCACCCACCATGTCAAACGACAATGCGGTATGCACGGCATTGCCATAAGGATCAAAAATCGACGCCAGATCATCACTGATATCATCAGGAATCGGGAAAGCATTCACCGCCGGGATGCACAGGTATTCAGCAAATGCTCCCTGACGGTTGACACCAACCCCAATGGTATTGCGACACAGGTGGCGTCTGCCTGCCCGGCAGTTCCGGCAGTAGCCGCAGACCAGATGCCCCTCACCCGATACACGATCACCTTGACTGAAACCTCGAACTCCCTCGCCCATCGCCACAATTTCACCGACAAACTCATGCCCGGTGGTCATCCCCAGTGGTACGGTTTTCTGGGACCAGTCATCCCAGTTGTAGATATGAATATCGGTGCCGCAAATCGCGGTCTTACGGACCTTGATCAATACATCGTTATAACCGACCTCTGGGATGGGTTTGTCATCCATCCAGATGCCTTTTTCCGGTTTCAGCTTTGCCAGCGTTTTCATGACGGCCACCTGCTGCGACTGTATTGATTATTGAATAAGAGCCAGTTCACGTCCGACTTTAGCAAAGGCAGTGATGGCTTTGTCCATATGTTCTCGGTCATGGGCGGCCGACATCTGGGTACGGATTCTGGCCTTACCCTCCGGCACCACCGGGAAGGAGAAACCGACCACATAGATACCTTCTTCCAGCATCCGGTCTGCAAACTGTTTCGCCAGTGCTGCATCGCCGATCATAACCGGGATAATCGGGTGATCCTTGCCTGCCAACGTGAAGCCCAGCTTTTCCATTTCGGTGCGGAAGTAGTGGCTGTTGTCATTCACCTTCTGCCGTAATTCCCCTCCCGCTTCCAGCATTTCGAGCACACGAATGGAGGCCGCTGCAATCACCGGACAAAGGGTATTGGAGAAAAGATAAGGACGGGATCGGTTACGCAACCATTCGACGACGGGCTTGCGGGCGCAGACATAACCGCCGGAGGCTCCGCCCAGCGCCTTGCCCAGGGTACCGGTCAAAATATCCACCCGCCCCATGACATCATTGTATTCGTGTGTACCACGGCCATGTTCACCAATAAAGCCGGTCGCATGGCAGTCATCCACCATTACCATGGCGCCATACTGATCCGCCAGATCACAAATCCCCTTGAGATTGGCAATAATGCCATCCATGGAAAAGACACCATCTGTGGCAATCAACTTGTGCCGCGCACCATTGGCATCAGCCTCCTTCAGACGGGCTTCCAGTTCTGTCATGTCATTGTTCGCATAACGGTGACGCTGTGCCTTGCTGAGACGGATACCATCGATAATACTGGCATGGTTGAGGGCATCACTGATAATGGCGTCTTCCGGACCCAGCAGAGTCTCAAACAGACCGCCATTGGCGTCAAAACAGGAGGAATAAAGAATCGTATCCTCCATATCCAGAAAATCTGATATGCGCTGTTCGAGCGCCTTATGAATAGAGTGGGTACCACAGATAAAGCGTACAGAAGCCATACCATAGCCATACGCATCCAGGGCAGCCTTGCCTTCTTCTATCAGCTCAGGGGCATTCGCCAAACCAAGATAGTTGTTGGCACAGAAATTAATCACCTCAGCCCCGCCGTTGACCTGAATATCCGCCTGCTGCTGTGAAGTGATGACACGTTCGTCTTTATAAAGCCCCTTTTGCTTCAGCTCCTCTAGCTGCGCTGATAATTGGTCATAAAAAGCAATGTTCATATAAATTCCTGATTTTAGGTCAACCTAATGAGATGATAAGAATGCTGACGTGAAGACTGTTAAATCGGTAA
>MUIA01000281.1 GCA_002084115.1 Oceanospirillales bacterium LUC14_002_19_P2
GGATATTGTGGATTGTTGCTGCAATGCCTGGAATAAACTGTGTAGCGAGGCTGGACGGTTGTTCAGTTTATGCTCTCGCTAGTGGGCACTTATGCAGTAGTTAGAAAAGGCGATTGGTATTACCCCCCAATTTTGTGGATAGACCAGCGAGATTGGTACAGGCGCCTGACGGTATTCTTCCAGCACCGGCAGCAACTTACCGGAAGCCAATTCCTCTTCAATGAACAGGTCAGGCAAATAGCCAATTCCCATACCGTCCAGTACCGCCTGCTTAACCATCTCTCCGCTATTAGCCTCATAACGTCCATCAATAGCAACACTCAACTCACGCCCATTGGCCGGATCCACCATATGCCAGCGCTTGGATGGCCCGACCGCAAAATCATAAAGGCAGTTATGCGCTTTGAGGTCATCAGGCGTTTTCGGGGTGCCATGACGAGCCAGATACGTCGGACTGGCAAAACAGGTCAAAAGTGTTTGTGACACTGGGCGGTACTTAAAATTTGAATCCTTCAACCTTCCAATTTTCAATGCAAGATCAATCCCTTCCTCCACCATATTCACATGCCGGTTTGTCAGGAATACCGAAATATCCACATCGGGATACTGACCCATGAACTCTGAAACAAAGGGGGACAACCATTTTTGACCGAGATATAACGGCGCCGTAATTCTGAGAACACCACTCACCGAGCCCTGCTGCTGCTTTGCCGCCAACTCCAGGTTATCAACCCGCTGAAGAATATCCTCTATTTGCTCCAGGTAGGCGCGTCCTGCCGGGGTCAGACTAATGCTGCGCGTTGTCCGGTAAATCAGCTGCACCTTGAGCCAACGCTCTAATTCTGCAACATAGCGACTCACCGCTGACGTCGCGAGGCTAAGCTGGGCCGCCGCGCGGGTAAAGCTTTCCTGCCTGGAAACCTCCCGAAACACCGTCATTGCGCGCAATTTATCCATATTATTCCAATTATTCGAATAATCATTTCACTGAACGATTATTTATCAAACTTCATGAAAAACCTATAGTCCAACCACACAGGTACGGCAATTCCGCCCTTAGAAACACAAAGGAGAACACCATGAAAATTCTTATCATTGGCGCCAGCGGCACTATTGGAAAGGCAGTGACTGAGAGGCTGAAAGCCGATCATCAGGTCATTACCGCCAATCATAACAGCGGCGACTACCAGGTCGACCTGGGCAACAAAACCTCCATTACTGCGCTATTCGAGCAGGTTGGACCTGTAGATGCCGTTATCTCTACAACCGGCATGGCTCAGTTCGGCACTCTTGAACAACTGAGCGATGCTGACTATCAACTGGGTCTGGATAACAAGCTGATGGGACAGGTCAACCTGGTACGTATCGGCAAAGCATACCTGAACAAAGGCGGCTCCGTGACCCTGACCAGCGGTTTTCTCGCCCAGAACCCCATGCCGGGCAGCATTTCCCTCAGCATGGTGAATGGCGCACTGGAAGGCTTCGTTCGGGCTGCCGCCCTTGAACTGGGAGAACCACTGCGCGTAAACACTGTCAGCCCGGTTTTTGTGACAGAAACCGCACAGGCCATGGGCATGGGTACCGAAGGCACCCTCTCGGCAGCGCAAACGGCCAACGCCTACCAGGCCAGCATTGAAGGCAAAATGACCGGACAAATCCTGGATGTTCGTGACTACGTTTAACCACCCTCCTACAAAAAAGCCCCCGCTGTTAAACGGGGGCTTTTTTATGCACCAGAGATACCACCCAACTTAAGGCATATCATCCAGCTCATCATCCTTCTTCACCGGAATAATCAGGTCTTCACGACTGATTTTCATGTAAAGCAGCACGTTACAGGCAATGTAAATGGACGACGACGTACCAATAACAATACCAATCAACAACGCTACGGAGAAGTTGTGGATCATGTCGCCACCCAGGAAGAACAGGGACAGCAGCACCATGATCGTGGTACCCGAGGTCGCCAATGTCCGACCCAGGGTCTGCGTCAGGGAAACATTGATAATTTCAATCGCCGTGCCTTTACGCATCTTGCGGAAGTTTTCCCGCACCCGGTCATACACGATGATGGTGTCGTTCAGCGAGTAACCGATAACTGCAAGCAGTGCCGCCATAACCGTCAGGTCAAACTGCAGCTGGAAGAACGAGAACACACCCAGAACAACAATCGCATCGTGCGCCAGGGAGGTGACCGCACCCACGGAGAACTTGAACTGGAAACGGAAGGCGATATACGCCATGACCAGACCCAGCGCCATCAGCATGCCGAGTCCGCCCTGCTCTCGCAGACGATCACCGACCTGGGGGCCGACGAACTCAACCCGCTTCACCTGCACCTTACCGTCGTACTGCGCCGCAAGGTTCTCAGAGACACGGTTACCCAGGGTCGCCATGTCACCGGGAATACGGATCAGGACATCAGACTCCGAGCCGAATTCCTGGGCAATGGCATCACCGTGCCCCATCGCTTCCAGCTGATCACGGATCTCACTGATATTCGCCGGCTTGTCATAGGACAGCTCCACCAGCGTGCCACCGGTAAAGTCCAATCCCCAGTTAATGCCGTTAACCGCCAGACTCACCACGGAGCCCAGCACCAGGATGACGGACAGCACTGTGGCCAGTGTCCGCACCTTCATGAAGTTAATCACTTTCAAGCCCGGCTTCCCAGCAGCATCGGACGTGCTTTTTTCACCTGCCATGGATAAGCCCTCAAATAGCCAGTTTCTTGAGATCGCGACGGCCGCCGTACACCAGGTTCGTCAACGCACGGGTCACCACAATGGCCGTGAACAGGGACGTGATGATACCCAGCGACAGGGTGACAGCAAAGCCCTTGATCGGTCCGGTACCCACGGCATAGAGGATGACACCCACCAGCAACGTCGTGATGTTACCGTCAAAAATAGACACAAATGCGCGATCATACCCTTCGTGAATCGCTTTCTGTACGGAAAGCCCATTCCGCAGCTCTTCGCGAATCCGGGAGAAAATCAGTACGTTGGCGTCAACCGCCATACCCAGGCTCAGAACAATACCGGCAATACCCGGCATGGTCAGCGTCGCCCCCAGCAGGGACATGGCCGCTACCATCAACACCAGGTTCAGGGACAAGGCAACGTTGGCAAACAGACCAAAGACCCGGTACACCACCACCATGAATACCAGCAGCAGCACAAAGCCAACGATTGTGGAATTAATACCCATCTGGATATTTTCCTTACCCAGGCTCGGGCCGACGGTACGTTCTTCGACGAAGTGCATGGGCGCCGCAAGAGAACCCGCTCTCAGCAACAGTGCCAGCTCAGACGCTTCAGCCGCGGAATCCAGACCGGTAATCCGGAAGCTGTTGCCCAGGGCGCTCTGAATCGTTGCCAGGCTGATGATGCTCTTCTCTTCACGGAAGGACTGCACCTTCACCCGCTCCTCCTGTCCGTCGACCATCTTGGTCTCGTAACGGGTCACGGGCTTCTGCTCGATAAACAGTACCGCCATGCTGCGACCGACATTGTTACGGGTCGCGCGGTTGATCAACTGACCACCGCGGTTGTCGAGATCAATATTGACCTGCGGGCCGCCACTCTGGGCATCAAAGGTGGAACGAGCATTAGAGACCTGATCACCGGTCAGGATGACATCGCGCTCCAGGCGAGCGGTACGGCGCTCATCATTACGGAAAGAGAAATTCTCACTGACAGCAGTAGATGCGTCATAAGGCGCTGCCAAACGGAATTCCAGGTTGGCGGTCTTACCGAGGATACGCTTGGCCTCAGCGGTATCCTGCACACCCGGCAGCTCGACAACGATGTTGTTACGACCCTGGCGCTGCACCAGCGGCTCGGAAACACCCAGTTCGTTCACCCGGTTACGGACTGTGACCAGATTCTGACGCACGGCGTAATCGGCAATTTCCTTGATGCGCTGCTCAGTGAGCTGGTAACGCACCGTGAACAGGTCACCGCGAGTACCGGCTTCCACCATCAGGTCAGGGAAATCTTTGCTGACTGCCTTAACAGCCCTGTCACGCACGGCTTCAGTGCGGAAACCCAGTTCACGCACACCGGTTTCACCGCCACCGGGCAGGCTGCGATAGCGCAGTTTTTCCTTGCGCAGCAATGTCCGGATTTCAGTGTTGTACACTTCCATCCGTGTCTGTACGGCCTTGTCGGTATCGACTTCCAGCAGGAAGTGCACACCACCGGACAGGTCCAGACCCAACTTCATAGGGTTGGCACCAATGGACGTCAGCCACTCTGGCGTGGTTGGTGCCAGATTCAGTGCCACCACATAGTCGTCGCCCAAACTGTCCTTGATCAGCGACCGAGCCAACAGCTGCTGCTCCGAGTTTTGAAGGCGGATCAGCACGGAGCCCTTATTCACTTCCTCACCCTTGATGGCGATATCAGCCTTTTCAAGGATGGCAGTGGCTCTATCCAGCGTCGGCTGACCGATGGTCTGGGAGGAGCTGGTACCGGAAATCTGCACCGCCGGATCATCCGGGTACAGGTTCGGCAATGCGTAAATGATACCAACCGCCACCACAACCAGGATGACGAGGTATTTCCATAAAGGGTAACGATTGAGCATGGCTATCTTGTTTCCTGCTACTGACAAGGCCTGAATGCCTGAACTGTACACGGGCAACCACCTGCCGATACGGCCAGGACCGACCGGGAGAAACCCTCAGCACAGACAAAAAAGAGCTGGCCGCACTTAGCGGCCAGCTCTGTCCATTCCTGTTATTTGATCGCCTTGATGGTTCCCTTCGGCAGGGCGGCCACGACGGAAGACTTCTGGAAGTTCAGTTCCATGTTGTTCGCCACCTGCAAGGTGACGTAGTCGTCGGTCACACCGGAGACACGGCCCAGGATACCACCGGAGGTCACGACCTCATCCCCCTTGGACAACCCGCCGATCAGGTTCTTGTGCTCCTTGGCACGCTTGCTCTGAGGACGCCAGATCAACAGCCAGAAGATCAGGAAGAATACACCCAGCATCACGAACTGGAACATGCCGCCCATCGGCTGGGGAGCCGCTGCGGCTCCATCTGCAAACGCCTGACTGATAAAAGGAATCATTTCCCCGGTTACTCCTGCTTACAACGCGTTGAGATTAACATTCATGGTTCCGATGCTGCCGTCGGCCAGCATCCGGATAACAGACGGCGTTTGGTATCAGAGTTCCGGTACCGGCATGCCCCGTTTAGCGTAGAACCCGCTCACAAACTGCTCCAATTTACCTTGTTCAATGGCTGCCCGCAATCCAGCCATCACCCGCTGGTAGTAGCGCAGGTTATGAATGGTATTGAGCATGGAGCCCAGCATTTCATTGCACTTGTCCAGGTGATGGAGATAGGCGCGGCTGAAATTACGACAGGTATAGCAGTCACAACCGGCTTCAAGTGGTTCTTCGGAATGCTTGTGGACGGCGTTACGGATCTTCAGTACACCCTCGTCGGTGAACAGGTGCCCGTTACGCGCATTGCGGGTCGGCATGACGCAGTCAAACATATCCACACCGCGGCGAACCGCTTCCACGATATCTTCCGGCTTGCCCACGCCCATCAGGTAGCGAGGGTATTCTTCCGGAATCCGGTGCGGGGTATGGCTGAGAATGCGGTGCATATCTTCCTTGCTTTCACCGACACTCAGGCCGCCGATTGCATAACCATCAAAACCCACTTCCAGCAAACCATCGAGAGAACGCTGGCGCAGGTCTTCGAACATACCACCCTGAATAATACCGAACAGGGCTGACGGGCTGTCAGCATGCGCTTCACGGCTACGGGCCGCCCAACGCAGAGAGAGTTCCATGGAATCCGCGGCCTGACTCTTGTCCGCATCACCCGGTGTGCACTCGTCAAAGATCATGACGATGTCAGAACCCAGCTCCCGCTGTACCTGCATGGAGATTTCCGGGCTCATGAACACCTTGGCGCCATCGACCGGCGAACGGAAGGACACCCCTTCCTCGGTAATCTTGCGCAGCTCACCCAGGCTGAATACCTGGAAGCCACCGGAATCGGTCAGGATCGGTTTTTCCCAACCATTGAAGTCATGCAGGTCACCGTGCTGACGGATAATCTCGGTACCCGGACGCAGCATCAGGTGGAAGGTATTGCCCAGGATGATCTCGGCGCCAATCTCATGGATATCCCGGGGCAGCATACCCTTGACGGTGCCATAGGTGCCCACCGGCATAAAGCAGGGGGTCTCCACCGTGCCACGGTGAAAGGTCAGCCGGCCACGACGGGCAAGACCGTCCTGTCCCAGCTTCTCGAACGACATGAAACATTCTTTACGCATTGACTGTCTGCAGACTCCGTAAACGCAATAAACTCTGTGCTGCCTGTGTCATGAATAACGCCAGGGCCTCAGCCCTTGCGGGTCAGCAGCATCGAATCGCCATAACTGAAGAAACGGTAGCGCTCGGCCACGGCTTCCCGGTAGGCGTGCATGATCTCGTCATAACCGGCAAAGGCCGACACCAGCATCAGCAGGGTCGATTCCGGCAAATGGAAATTGGTCACCAGCATATCCACGGTCTGGAACTGGTAACCGGGGTAAATAAAAATATCCGTTTCGCCGGCGTAGGGCTTCAGCTCACCGTCACGGCTCGCGGTTTCCAGGCTGCGTACAGAGGTCGTGCCAATGGCAACCACCCGACCGCCTCGCTCACGCGTACGCCGCACCGCTTCGCAAACCTCTTCGGAGACTTCCAGGTATTCCGAATGCATGTGGTGGTCTTCAATAGAATCCACACGCACCGGCTGATACGTGCCAGCACCCACATGCAGGGTGACAAAGGCTTTTTCAATGCCCTTCTCTGCCAGGCGCTCAAACAACACATCATCAAAGTGCAGGCCAGCTGTCGGCGCGGCAACCGCACCATCTTTACAGCCGTAGACTGTCTGGTAACGACTGCGATCACTCAACTCATCATCACGGGTGATGTAAGGTGGCAACGGCATATGGCCGAGACGGTCCAGCACTTTCAGAACCGGCTCATCAGTGAGGAATTTCAGCAGGAACAGGGAATCCTGGCGTTCCACCATTTCCGCTTCCACATCCTGCTCCAGGATCACTCGGGAACCCGGTTTGGGGGATTTGCTCGCCCGGATCTGTGCCAGCACATGGTGCTCATCCAGCACCCGCTCGACCATGACTTCGATCTTGCCACCGGTGGCTTTCTGGCCAAACAGGCGCGCCGGAATCACCCGGGTATCATTCAGCACCAGCAGGTCACCCTCATTAAGGTGATCCACGATATCGCTGAAGTGCTTGTGCTCCAGGGAATCGTTACCATTGATCACCAGCAGGCGACTGCCGGTACGTTCAGGCATGGGATAACGGGCGATCAGATCATCTGGCAGATCAAAGTGAAAGTCGCTGACGCGCATCCAGCGTAAAACCTCACTGAATAAAGAAGGCGGCAAGCATAACGAAAGTCCGACCGAAAGTCAGGCCGTATTATCCTCCCCCTGCGCGCCATCCAGCGAAACCGTCTTAAATAAAGACGTAAGGCGGGAGGATTGTCGCTCACCGTCATATATGGACAGACAAATACCACTGACAATAAAGCGATGCGCAAAGAAAGGATTCATGGCGTGAAATATACCCTCACGTTCGTACTCGTCATTCTGGCGGCAGCGATTACCCAAACCACCACATCAACGCTCTTTGCAGCAGAAAACGAGCATCCAACCCATCCATCACCAGATAACGGCATGGATCCTGAATCCAGAGTCCAACCACTGAAAGACAAGATCCTTGAAACATTATTTACCGCGCAGTTTTACCGTTTTGATATCCGAAAGCGCCAAACCGGTCGCAACACCAATAAGCGAGAAGGCCTGACAATAGCCAAAGTGGATCAGCAATATATTTACCTGGAACAACCCACCACGAGCCAATTTCTCCCGGACTTCCAGCGCCTGTTCAAAAAGAGTGTCCAGATTAAAACACTGGAAGATGCCCGCACCATTGAAGCCGCACTGAACATCCTTTATCCCATCACCAACGAATATGCCTATAACAGCCTCAAGGACAAAACCATTCGGAAAGAAGGAAATCAATGGTTTTTTAGGGTGCTCTCTCTGATTAATACGCAGATACTGGCTCTCCAAGCCTGTTTTCACAGGTTATTCGTTCCCATAGCTGATCCCAGCGTCCTTTTGTCTCTGTCAGTGCCCGCATGCCAAGCAC
>MUIA01000413.1 GCA_002084115.1 Oceanospirillales bacterium LUC14_002_19_P2
TGGAGTATGCCGGAGCTAATCGGCCAGTGTACTTTAAAACATCTTCAGGAAACGCCCTGTGCGGACCCGCATGCAGGGTGTTGTGGGGGCTGAGGGCTAGAGACCCTCGGCTACCCGATTAATAACGTCAAATGTCTTTTATTGGCCGGTAAGTAATGAAAAAATACCACCTGCCATATAAGACATAAGCCGTTAGATAATGAGACCTTCCTTATTCGCAGTGGTGTTGCTGACACTACTGACGCACTCCGCCTATGCCTATGTAAGCAGTACCCTCAAGCCTCCCCAGAGCTTTAGTCAGGCCAAGAAGGTGGCAGCCAGGTTATATGAAGACAACCCTTTCACCTTCTACTGTGGCTGCCCACAATACCAACAGGGCAAAAAGCTGATACCTGATCTTAACGCCTGCGGTTACCAGGTTCGCAAGCAGGAAAGACGCGCATCACGCGTGGAGTGGGAACATGTGGTTCCCGCCTGGAACTTCGGCCACCAGCTGCAATGCTGGCAACAAGGGGGCCGCAAGAATTGCTCAAAGAAAAGCCAGCAATTCCGGACCATGGAAGCAGACTTACACAATCTGGTGCCCGCTGTTGGTGAGATCAACGGGGATCGCTCAAATTACCGTTTCAGTCTGTTGCCACAAACTCAGGGGCAATATGGCCAGTGCGCCTTCAAGGTCGATTTCAAAGCGAGAAAAGCGGAACCACCACCGGCAACACGCGGCATGATCGCCAGGATTTACCTGTACATGGCCGATGAATACAAAATGCGACTGAGCACGCAGGACCGCAAGCTATACGAAGCCTGGGACCGTACCTGGCCGGTGTCATCATGGGAAGAAGAACGGGACAAGCGGATTGGCCAGATTACCGGAAAGCGTAACCCTTACGTCGACAGACGTATCAAGGAAAACACAATGCTCTCAAACCGTTGAGAATAGACGCCAGACCACCAGCCACTTCCAACCTGCAGGCATAACAACGGCTGCCGGAAAGCCAATAGCGCCCGACAGCCGTTTTCTTCTAGAGCAACATCATTCGTAGCCTGAGACCAAGTCCGGTGGTGTACCCCGTCGTCACCGAACGAATCTCTCCGTTTTTGACGATGACAAATGCCGGTGTGGCCTGCACGCCCCATTCTCTGGATAACCGACCACTTTCATCATTCATAGTGGCAAATTCCAGCTGATGGGCAGCAAGGTAACGACTGACGCGATCATCATTGCCTGATGCCAGGGCAACGGATATTACCGGGTAATCACTGGCAATATCGCTCACACTGGGGCTGACAACCCGACACACCGAGCACCAGCTGGCCCAGAAATACACAAGAACGGTCTCATCTTCAGATGCCGCATCAAGATTAAAACGACTATCGTCTAACGTTATTCCCGTTAAAACTGGCACATCCCCTGAGGGCATATTTCGCTGCAGGTAGAGGTTGTAAGCAGTCATGACACCCACTGCAATCAACAGCGTCACCGCACTTTCCCGAATAAATTTACCCAGACGTTTTTTCATGGCCGCCTAGTCCTTGCAGATGGGTTTGAATCAGGTCAGTCAGAGCCTGTTCGTCTTTAAATCCAATGGCGACCTGGTCTGGGAAAACCAATGTGGGTGTCCCTCCAATACCCAGCGCTTCGGCAAGACCAAGATTCTGATACAAGTGCCTTATCACATCTGGCCCCATGGCCTTTTTCAGCACGCCAGAATCAAGCTTTTCAGCATTAAGCGTTGCCTGAATGGAGCGGCTGGTATGCGCTCCGGGCTTTGCCATCAAACGTCGATGGAATTCGCTATAATGCTCCGGCGTCTGACGATAAACCGCCAGCGCCAGTTCCGCCGCTTCAAACGAAGAATCAGCCAGGATGGGCATGTCTTTGTAGACAACACGCACTTGCGGGAATCGCTGTATTATTCTCTGCAACACGGCATCCTGTCGTTTACAAAAGGCGCAGTTGTAATCAAAAAAGTAGGCAAGGGTCAGTTGGGCATCCTTCTTTCCCTGAAACGGATCCTGAGGGTTCTCAAACAATGCCTCATGGTGTCTTCTGATAGCCCGCTGTTCCATGAGGCGACGGGCTTTCATCCACTGATTGAGTGAATCACCGGTTTCCAGATTGTCTGCCTGTGTGTTCTGATTCGGAGCCTCAGCAGGATTCGCCAGAGCCCTCACTGTTCCTGACATCAGCACTATGGATGGCAGGACAAACAATGCCATGACTTTCAAAAATGGTTTCATGCTCCAGCCCCCTGATTACCTGCCGCCTGACGTAGAGCATTCAAGACACTATCACGGGTCAGCAACACCGGTAGTGCGATACCTTCTTTGGCACCGGGCCCATAAACAATATTGAACGGCACCCCATAGCGGTTGTGTGTATTGAGAAACTGACCGATAACCTCAGAGGGTCGTGTCCAGTCTCCCTGCATCAATACGATATCAGGCGCATTGAGGGCTTCAGCTACGGTTCCCCAGCTCAATACACTGGCTTTGTTGGCCTTGCAGGTGATGCACCAATCAGCCGTAATATCAACAAATACCACCTTGCCGGCCAGCAGGTGGGATGCTATTTCGCTTTCATCAAAGGGCGTCCAGTTCAGCACTGATTCCTGTTGAAAACTTTTTTCAAAGACATCCAGAATCCAGTTACCTGACATGACCAGTCCAAGCGACAGGAACAATGCAGCTACAAAGGCCAGACTGCGTCCGACATTTGGCTGATAACTGCGAATCACTGAGAAAACCAGCAGTAATACAGGCCCTGTTGCGACCAGCAGCACTCAGATCATCGACATGTGACTGCTCAGGAGGCTGATCAGCCAGAATGTGGTGCCCAGCAACAAAAGCGCCAACACACGACGAAGGACATTCATCCATGGGCCGGGTTTCGGTAACAGACGAACCAGACTCGGTCGGAGAGAGACCAATAGATAGGGACAAGCCATACCAATACCCAGCGCTGTAAAGATCATCCACAGGGTAAGAGGATCTGACACCAGTGCGAAGGCCACCGCTGTGCCCAGGAAAGGCGCAGAACACGGAGTCGCCAGCAGGGTGGCAAACATCCCCTGTATAAAGTGACCCGCAAGACCATCATCACCGGCCTGGGCAATCCTTGATGACCAGGTAACCGGCAACCGAATCTCGAAAAAGGACAGTAGGTTCGCCGCAAACGCCGTGGTCACCAGTACCATGAACCCAATAAACCAGGGATTCTGAAACTGGATACCCCAGCCAATCTGCGCGCCAAATGCCTTGAGCGTTAACAGACCCGCCGCCAGTAGCCAGAAGGAAAAAAGAATACCCGCCGCGCCGCTCAGGAACTGTCGGCGAACCTGTACCTGAGACTGACCCGAAGACATCACCAGCGATGAAACCTTCATACCCAACACGGGCACTACACAGGGCATCAGATTCAGTATCAGCCCTCCGAGAAAAGCAAGCCCCATCAGATATAAAAGACCACTGTCGTCGAAGTCATCAACCACTGTTCCGAGCCTGGCAACCACAGGAATCTCTTTCGCATAGTCACCACTGACAAGGGTAACGGCCAGGGTCTGATCAGTAACTCAAGTTACGCACAAGACTGAAAATACGGCATTATTGCCGGTATGAAACACGATCTGATTGAGCTGTACTCTGACTACCTTCTGTCCTCTTTTGGCAAAACAACCGCAACCGGTT
>MUIA01000089.1 GCA_002084115.1 Oceanospirillales bacterium LUC14_002_19_P2
GGATATTGTGGATTGTTGCTGCAATGCCTGGAATAAACTGTGTAGCGAGGCTGGACGGTTGTTCAGTTTATGCTCTCGCCAGTGGGCACTTATGCAGTAGTTAGAAAAGGCGATTAGTATAACATCAGACCAATGGCGAGCAGAAACGGCGTCAGCCGGTGGAGGCGGTCAGGTGACAGGCAACGTCTTCTCATTGTTATCAGGCACTTCGCTGTTATTATATTCGTGCTTGGCAGGTGCCGGGGGCAGCCTGCTGTTCAGGACATCGTTATACCGTATTCCGGTAGCTGACGGAAAGTACAATTGTTGGGGGAGAACCGTCATGGCAGGCGCACAGGGGAGTGACAGCCTGGTGATTATCCGGCAGGTGTTTGAAGAGCTCGGCGGACGGGAAGCCCTGTTTCGCCAACAAAAAGCTGAAGCCGGCATCCTGTCTGACCAGGGGGAAATTGCCGCTACTGAGATCATGCTGCATTGCATTCCTGTTTTTCTTGGAAAAGGTATTGAGTCGGTGACGGTCAATGACCTTATTCAGGCGGCAGGTGTCTCCCGTCGTACCTTTTACAAATACTACCCTAGCAAGATGGCGGTACTGGAAACCGTCTATCGGGCAGGCGTTGACCTGATGATGGGGCAGTTACAGATGATGGCGTCAGAATCCACATCGTTACGGGAACTGGTCGAGCGTTCGGTAGGATTGTTTTTCGATTGCCACCGCTATATCGGCCCATTGCTGAAACTGCTGGAAGAGGAGGCGATGCGTTCAGAATCGCCATTGGCAGTGTATCGACAGCAGGGTTACGACGCTATGGTTGAACTATTCCACACTAAAATGCTCGACCTGGGACTGGAAGCCCCGGATCGAATGGTCTTTTACACCCTTATCTGGGCGATGGAAGCGGCGTCTCTGAACTTGCTGAAGGATACCCGGCATACCCGTGAGGATGTTAACCGGGTCAGGGAAGTGGTGATCCGTATTGTGATGAACTCGCTACAACCTGTCGGGCACTAATCTGTACCCTGTTGGGAAACCATTTCCAGCCAGGTGTTGTGTAACTGATCCAGCACCCGGTGCAGATCATCCAGCGATCCACTGTTGTCTATAACATCATCTGCTCTTTCCAGCCGAGTCTCACGGGCGGCCTGGGCTTTCATTATGGCTTCTGCTTGGCTCTGTTCGATCCCATCTCTGGCCATGGTGCGTTGGACCTGCAACTCCGCAGGAATATCGACAACGGCGATGCGGTCAACCATCGTATGCTGATCTGTTTCCAGTAGTAGTGGTGAAACAATAATGCTGTACGGTGACCGGGACTCTGACAACTGGTTCAGCATTTCTTCTTTGATCAGCGGATGTAACAGGGCTTCCAGCCAGCATCGTTCTTCATCGTCGTTAAAGATGATGTTGCGTAATGCCCGACGATCCAAGCTGCCGTCTTTCTGCAGGATTTGTTCGCCATAGTGCTCGGCAATTGCCTGCAGGGCAGGCGTTTCTGGCTCAACAACTACCCGGGCGGCTTGGTCCGCATCGACAACTGTTATGCCCAAGCTGGCCAGGTAATCCGTTACGGCGGTCTTGCCGCTGCCAATACCGCCAGTAATGCCAATAATCAATGTGCTCATAATGCGTCAATCAGAGTCCGGTGAAGCGCAGGTAAGTATTGATCAATTGTTCCCCCTGGAACATGGCGATCAGTCCGGCAGCAGCCAGGTAGGGACCAAAGGGAATCGGTATGGTCCGGTCCCGACCAAGGAATAAAATCAGGGAAATACCAACAATGGCGCCAACCAGAGAAGAGAGCAGGATAATCACCGGCAATTGGCTCCAGCCCATCCAGGCGCCCAGTGCGGCCAACAGCTTGAAATCGCCATAGCCCATCCCTTCTTTACCCGTGACCAGCTTGAATAACCAATAGACAGACCAGAGACTGAGATAACCGGCAACCGCCCCCCAAAGTGCCGCTTCCAGCGTAGTAAACAAGCCAAAGCTGTTACAGATTAACCCCAGCCAGACCAGCGGCAGGGTGATGGAATCCGGCAAAAGCTGGTGGTCAAAATCAATCATGGTCAGGGCAATCAGTGACCAGGTGAGCACCAGTACCGCCAACGCTTGCCATGTGAATCCGAAATACCAGGCGACAAGGGCCGACAGTACGCCGGTTACCGTCTCAATAATGGGATAGCGGGGAGAAATGGTTGTCTTGCACTGACTGCAGCGTCCTTTCAGGAACAGGTAACTGAGTACGGGAATATTTTCCCACGGGCGAATCTTGTGCTGGCAGGAAGGGCAGGTAGATGCCGGTACAATGAGATTAAAGCGTTCCCCTGCCTCAGGTATTTTATCAGGATCCAGCAGTTGCTGACATTGCTGTTTCCAGTCCGCCTGCATCATCACCGGTAACCGGTAAATCACAACATTGAGAAAGCTACCCACCAACAGGCCAAGGATCAGCGTCAGTGTGATAAATAGCAGGGGAGAGCTGGACAGAAGCGACAACATATCCATAACACAGTCTGATTTATTCTGGAATTTACGGGTAGTGTCTCAAACGGGCAGGTGCTAATCCAGCGTTAATCACTGGCTTCAGAGAGTTTAGGTGCAGATATAGACGCAAAGGGTAAAACGAGACAATGCATGGCGGTAATGCCTTTTGGCACAATATACCCTTGCAATCTCATATGTCAGGTGAAGGGAACAGAGCGTCGCTGTCCCCTATGTGTTGGTGGTTCTAGATGCTTGGAAATTCGTCCTTTAGTGCCAGATAAAGGCGTCTAAACTTCTCTTGTCGCTGTTGGGCTCGACGGGTTTCCTCTGGATTGGACTCAATGCGTTCAAGCAGTTCCGGTACTGGGCAAACATCTGTAATGCCTGAAGGTTTATCACTACTTAGTGATAAACGCGCCAGCCGGGCAGCACCAAGCGCGGGTCCCACCTCGCCGCCACGGCGATAACTCAATGGCATATTCAATATATTGGCAAGCATCTGTCGCCAGAGCGAGCTGCGGGCGCCGCCGCCAATCAGCGTCATTTCATTGATAGTAATGCCGGTTGCGTTTAGCGCTTCCAGACCATCGTTTAATCCCATGGCGACACCTTCCAGTACTGCCAGTGTCAGCTGGGCGCGCGTCGTAGCGCCAGTCATACCAAAGAAAACGCCGGATGCCGTGGGATTATTGTGCGGCGTACGCTCACCGTTGAGGTAAGGTAGGAAATACAGGCTTTCCTGTGGCTGTGCTTTTTCTGCTTCAGTCAACAGCGTCGGGACATCGGCAGCGCCCGTCAGCTGGGCAAGCCAGTCCAGGCAGCCGGCAGCACTCAGCATAACGGACATCAGATGCCAGCGGTCAGGCAGGGCATGGCAGAAACTGTGTACGCCGTTAGCAGGGTTGCTGCGATAGTCGTCACTTACTACGAAGATGACACCAGAGGTTCCCAGGGACAGGATACCCTGACCCGGTTCGGTCACACCGGTACCGATGGCTCCGGCTGCATTGTCGCCACCGCCCGCGGCAACGGGTACGGGGTTCATGCCCCATTGTCGTGCAATTTCGGGTTTCAGATAACCGGCGATCTGTGAGCCTTCCTTCAGCTCGGGCATATGTTCGAGCGTCAGCCCGCAACTGGCGAGCATGGTTTCTGACCACTGACGTTTAGCAACATCCAGCCAGAGCGTACCGGCGCTGTCAGAAAGATCCGACATGCAGCAACCGGTCAGCTGCAACCGGATATAGTCCTTGGGCAGCAGCACTTTATGAATACGGGAAAAAATCTCAGGTTCATGTTTCTGGAGCCAGCGCAGTTTAGGTGCGGTGAATCCCGGCATGGCCTGGTTGCCGGTAATGGCGCGCAATTCGGGTACAAGCGCTTCCAGCTCCAGACACTCCGCCTGGCTTCGGCCATCATTCCAGAGGATGGCGGGGCGCAGTGGTCGCAACTCATGATCCAGTACGGTGGCGCCATGCATTTGCCCCGAAAGGCCAATCGCTTTCACGCCAGACAGGTCATGTTGCTGTCGTAGGCTATCAATGCTGGCGCAGACAGCCTGCCACCAGTCATCCGGATGCTGCTCTGACCAGAGTGGTTGTGGACGGGAAACGGTCAGGGGAGCGCTGGTCTGTCCAATGATGGCATCGGTGTCAGACAGCAGAACGGCTTTGACACCGGAGGTGCCCAGATCAATACCAAGAAACATGCGCGTAATCGTTGCCAGAAGTGAAGGACTGTCACAGCAGGTTGCCTGCTGTCCTGAATGTAAGGCGTCCGCACAGATTTGGTGCTGTGCGGACTGGGCATGTAATCTGCTGATTAGCCGCGGGGGTTCTGTACGCTGGGGTACATGATGACCTCAACCGGAATATCAGGATTGACAGGCATGGCGTTGTTTCTCAGGAAATCATCCAACACATTCACGGCATGTTCACCGATGTACTGGAAATCCTGAACGATGGTGACCTGCATATCCCCTTCATCGATCAGGCGCTTGCCTTCGGAAGAGCCGTCAAAGCCAATGATGGTGAAGTTGTCCAGGTTGAAACGGCTGTCGTTCTTGATGGCGCCGATGGAGCCGATCGCCATGACATCGTTTTCGTTGTAGATCACGTATTTGCCTGCTGGGTCCAGGGCGCTCAGCTTGGCTTCCAGCACGGACTGGGCCACGTCCTGGGCAAAGTCGCCGGTCAGGCGAATGTATTTCTGGGCATCTGCAGTCAGCGCATTCCAGGTAGCACCTGCTTCTTCTGATTGCAGGTACTCAGTGAAACCCTTGGCACGGGTGATGTGAGCGGTGTGTCCGTCCAGACCCTGCATGTGGATAACACCGGTCAGTTCTTCCGGATTGATGCCGGATTTTTTCACCAGCCATTCCGCCGCAAACTTGCCGCCATCGACGTTATCAGTGGCAACGCGGGCAAGCATGTCCACATTGGCGACAGTGGTGTCCACAGACACGATCGGGATGTCTCGATCGATAGCATCATTCAGCACGCTGCGGGTGGCGTCCTGGTTCAGCGGGTTGATGATAATGGCGCTGACACCCTTGGTAATGGCGTCTTCCACCTGGCTGGGCTGACGGGTGGCGTCGTTGCCGCCGTCGTACACTTCAATGTTGTAACCCAGTGTTTTTGCCTGCTCAACCGCAGAACGCTCCAGCACGACGAAGAACTCGTTGGAACGGTTGGAGATCATCAGTGCGATAGTCTTCTGATCAGTCGCGCTGGTATCCGCACTGTTTTGATCAGAGCAGCCCGCCAGAAGACCGGTTGCGGCAAGGGTAAGGCAGGATACGGCCAGTAGTTTTTTCATGGTACGACGACGCTTCCTAATGACAGTGTGTGTAAGGCGTTACTTCTTCTTGATGTCGATAACGACAGCAAACAGGATGACCAGGCCCTTGATCACCTCCTGGTAGAACGAGGAGATGCCCAGCAGGTTCAGGCCGTTATTCAGGACACCGATGATCAGCACGCCGATAAAGGTGCCGGTGATGCGTCCGCGGCCGCCGGTCATGCTGGTGCCTCCGATGACGACAGCGGCAATGGCATCGAGTTCCATGCCGACGCCGGCGTTGGGATAGATCGAGTTGTAACGGGCGATGTAGAGGATGGCGGCCATGGCGGAGAGCAGGCCGCACAGCATGTAACCCAGAATCTTGATCTTGTCGGTGGGCACCGTAGACAGACGGGCCGCTTCCTCGTTACCGCCGGTGGCGTAGAGCTGACGGCCGAAAACGGTCTTGTGCAGCAGCACCATCAGGATGACCAGCACCACCAGGAATACGATCATGGAGACGGGCAGAATGCCGATGCTGCCGCGGTTGATCCACGCGATAATGGACGACACATCACCGATATTACGCACCGGCATACCATCAGAAATGATCAGGGTCAGCCCGCGGTAAACGGTCATGGTAATCAGTGTGGCGATGAAAGGCTGCAGCTTAACCCGCGCAACCAGCAGACCATTGATAAGCCCCAGGATAATACCCAGCTCCAGTGCCACAGGCAGGGCAATGGCGATTGGCAGCTGGAAGTTCACCAGCATGACACCGGTCAGGTAACCGACAAGCGCCAGTACAGAACCGACGGACAGATCAATACAGCCCAGCAGAATGACAAACGTCATACCAAAGGCAATCAGGCCGTTAATAGACGACTGTTTAAAAATATTCAGCAGGTTATACAGCGAGAAAAAGTTGGGGTTCAGGCAGGTGAAGAGTACACACAGCCCGATCAGAATAACGAACAGGCCATACTTCTCATAAATCTCCGACAGGCTGGGCTTCCTGCGGGGGCTGACGGCGCTGGCTGAAAGGGTAGACATTACTGGGCACCTGTAAAAGCGTATTTCAAAACCTGGTCCTGGGTCAGGGTGTCGGTGTCGGCGATTTTGACGAGCCGGCGTTGATGCATAATGGCCAGTCGATCCGAAATTCCCATCACTTCTGAGAGTTCACTGGAGACGACGATAATGGCGACACCCTGTTGTTTAAGTGTGTTAATGATGTCGTAAATCTCTTTCTTGGCACCGATATCCACGCTGCGGGTGGGTTCATCCAGAATCAGGATGTCGGGCCGGGTTTCCAGCCATTTGGCCAGCACCACTTTCTGCTGGTTGCCACCGCTGAGGTTTTTCAGTTTCTGGTCGCGGCTGCTGGTCCTGATATGTAACCGGGCAATGTGCTGATCCGTGGTGGTAACCAGTGCGGCGTCATTGACCAACCCGTTTTTGCGAAAGCTGTCGAGCGATGGCAGTGTCGTATTTTCGGTGAGGTTGAAGTCCAGTATCAGGCCTTCTTCCTTGCGGTTTTCGGTGAGAAAGGCAATGCCGTGTTTGCTTGCATCACGGGGGGTTTTGATGGTCACTGGCTGCCCGTGAACGTGGATTTCACCGGTTTCAGCAGGGTGGCTACCGAAAATGCCATGCATGACTTCTGAACGTCCAGCGCCCATCAAACCGGCAAAGCCGAGAACTTCGCCAGCACGCAGGGTAAAACTGACATCCTCGTACTTTCCCGCTGAACCCAGGTTGCGGAGTTCCAGCGCGATATCACCAGGTATGGCTTCACTGGCGGTGTAGAGGTTGTCGATGCTCCGCCCGGTCATCATCTTGACCAGGTCATCTTCATTCACATCGGCTGTCTGGCAGGTACCGATATAACGGCCATCCCGCAGGACGGTAATGCGGTCAGACAGCTCAAAAATCTCGTTCATCCTGTGCGAGACATACAGGAAGCTGACACCCTGTGCCTTGAGTTTTCGCACAATAGTGAACAGTGTGCGGATTTCCTTGTCTGTCAGTGCCGCGGTGGGCTCATCCAGGATGATCAGGCGGGCATTGATCAGCAGTGCCTTCGCAATTTCGATCATCTGTTGATAACCGACACTGAGCTGTCGCATCAGGGTATCAGGCGACAGGTGTTCGAGATGCAGTTCGTTAAGCAGTTCGACGCAGGTCTGGTTCATGCGCGGACGGTCGATGAAACCGAACCGGTTACGCAGTTCACGGCCGAGGAACAGGTTGTCGGCAATGGACATGTCGTTGATGACGTTCAGTTCCTGGTGCACATAGGCGATGCCCTGCTGCTGGCAGGCGGCGATACTGCAGGCGTCTACCGGCATGCCGTCAATGGTGACTGTGCCACTGTCCCGGGTGTAGACACCCGCCAGGATCTTGATCAGGGTGGATTTGCCAGCGCCGTTCTCGCCCATCAGGGCATGCACTTCACCGTCGGCAATCGACAATGCAATATCGGTCAGGACATTCACATGGCCAAAAGCCTTGGAAATGCCTTTCATCTCAACGTTCAAGTGGTTGTCTCACTGGTAGTCTGAGTCCCGCGGAGAACGGAAACCCTGTCTGCGGGAGGGTAAACAGCGTTTACTGGGATTGCAGAAAAGCAGCCTATAGGGCGGTGAATTGAAACATTGTTTGTGATGTTGGTTATTGATGTTTATCAATGTTGGAAGGTGTTTGATGTTGTTGGTTGGTGTTGTGTCAAATCAATAAAGGGGGATATCAGGCGTGGGATGAGATCGGGCAGGGTAGCGATGGGGCGGCATCGCTATTCTGGTTACTGCTCCAGAGGCTGTTGCAAAAGCCCAATTCAGTGGCATAGGCGATGACCTTATTCTGCAATAGCACCTTATGCTGCTCTCAATATATTCTCTACCTCTTTTTCATGGCAATGCAGATCACCTCGTAA
>MUIA01000002.1 GCA_002084115.1 Oceanospirillales bacterium LUC14_002_19_P2
AACCGGTTGCGGTTGTTTTGCCAAAAGAGGACAGAAGGTAGTCAGAGTACAGCTCAATCAGATCGTGTTTCATACCGGCAATAATGCCGTATTTTCAGTCTTGTGCGTAACTTGAGATACTCAGTGGATAGAAAAAAACGGATAACGTCAGCAACACGACGACATGGAGACGCTCAATGCCGATAGTGCAAAAGACCCCCGTACAAATGCTGGAGGAACAGGCAAAGCAGCAGGGGGAACGGGTTTTTTTAAGCCAGCCCGTTAATCGAGAGTTGTGCGATTTCAGCTGGGAGGCGGTCAGCAAGATGACCCGCCTGCTGGCAGGCAGCTTACGTCAACTCGGTTTTTGTCCCGGTGATCGCATTGCGGTGTTGTCAAAAAATTGTGCCGAGTGGTTTATAACCGACCTGGCGCTGATGGCGGGGGGGTATATCAGTGTTCCAATTTATCCCACGGCCAATGCGGATACGATCCGCTACGTGCTTAAGCATAGTGGTGCGAAGGCGATCTTTGTCGGCAAGCTGGATGACTGGCCGGCGCAGGAAGCCGGGGTGTCGGGAGATCTGGTACGCCTTGCCATGCCTTACGACACCATGCCAGCCCAGTACCATTGGCAGCAGTTGATGGAAATGGCGCCGCCCCTGGAACCCAGCTATCCGGAACCCGATGATGTGATGAGCATTATCTACACCTCTGGTTCTACGGGAAATCCCAAGGGCGCGGTACTGACTTATAGCAGTTACAGCTGGGCGTCGCAGGCGGTTGCCCAGGATTTGCAGGCAGGCACCGAGGATCGGGTCATCTCTTATCTGCCTCTAGCGCATATCACTGAGCGGGTGTATATCGAAGTGCCAGTTTATATAGCGGGCTGGTTGTCTATTTCGCAGAAAGTCTGGATACCTTCATTGACGATGTGAAGGCTGCCAGTCCCACACTCTTTATTTCTGTTCCCCGCCTGTGGACGCTGTTCCAGAAAAATATCATCGACAAGATAGGGCATAGCAAGCTGAACCTGCTCCTGCGCTTACCCATCATAGGGAAAGTTATTGCCGGCAAGATTCGTGCAGGTCTGGGACTTCAGGATGCACGAATACTGGGCTGTGGTTCAGCCCCGGTGTCACCGGTATTGCTGCGCTGGTATGAGCTGGTAGGGATGCCTATCACCGAGGCTTGGGGTATGACGGAGAATGGCGCCTATGCCACCCTGAATTCCCCTTTCCGGTCCGACAAGGTGGGTACGGTTGGCCGCCCCGGCATTGACTGTGAAGTTAAGACCGGTGAAAACCAGGAGCTGCTGTTTAAAAGTCCGGGACTGTTCAAGGAGTATTACCAGGATCCGGAGGCTACCGCAGTGGCCTTTACCGATGACGGCTTTTTCCGTACAGGGGATCAGGCTGAGATTGATGCGGATAACTATGTCACCATCATTGGGCGTGTGAAGGATACGTTCAAAACTGCCAAGGGAGGCTGTTGCAAAAGCCCAATTCAGTGGCATAGGCGATGACCTTATTCTGCAATAGCACCTTATGCTGCTCTCAATATATTCTCTACCTCTTTTTCATGGCAATGCAGATCACCTCGTAA
>MUIA01000161.1 GCA_002084115.1 Oceanospirillales bacterium LUC14_002_19_P2
TGAGTAGCCCAGGGCCCGAAGTCCTTTAGCCACAGAGTAATACAGAGTAATAAAGCAGCAGCCCCACAGGAAATTCGAAATTGAATGGTCAGACTGCGGCTTTATGAAATATCCGGGCTAAACAGCCGTGATTGGCCAAGCCTCCAGCGCAGGCTCCTCATAAGGATGGGTAGCGCGCAGCGCTTCAATAACGGCTGCCAGGAAATGATCTTCAACCACCGTTTCCACTTTCACTTCCGGTACTGCTTCAAGACGACCGGTCTCACCACAATAGGGCTGACTGCCAGCTAAGGGGCGAAATTGAGTCACCCCTTCACACTGCCAGCAGTAATGATCGTAATCCCCTACCCGGCCAGCACCGGCTGCAAAGATCGCATCCTTGACCTGTTCAAGGTGGCTACCCGGTACGAAGAAACAAAATTTGTACATATCAATCCGGCAAATCCCGGTAATGATTAATCACAGGGTTTGAATAAATCTTCAAAAACCAATCCTGGCTGGCCTGTGAACAGGCATTGAGACGATCCCTGAACGTGTTTCTTTTCTCATCAAGATCATCACCAGAAAACTGCTGCTCCCAACCCGTTATCTTATGTCCACCCTGACGCTCACATAACAGGTCATGGGCAATATAATTGGAAGAATGCAAGTGATAAAGCGTGTGGATCTGTTTGTCGACTTCACGCGCTACATCGACTGCCGAATCAAACTCTGTTCCCAGCGGCTGGCCAAATACTACATGGACATGACCTTTCCAGCCCTCAATCCCGGTGGCAATACTCTTAAGGTCCTCATCTTCAGCCTTATCATAATTGCCGTGATCCGATCTCAGCTGCAACTCATTGGCCTTACGTTGATCACAGGGGTCGTATTCATAGGCAATCGAAACCGGCACAATTCTCAGCCGCTCCATCACTTCACCCAGGCTGTGACCTTTGCCTTTCTGGCTCATGTACAGCATTTTGATGATGGCGCTGTCGGTCCGGTCGTTACCGTCTTTCGCTCGCCCTTCACGATGCGCAATCCAGACAGAATGATTCGTTTCTATGGAATGATTAATAAAGGCAGACAGCTTCTGGTAAGCCGCCAGTTTTTGCCGCAAGGAAACCAGCGACCGTTTGACAATAAAGCTCTTGTTCAGTCGCATCAGGTCACTGACATACGGGCGACCCAGCAGGTTATCCCCAATGGCAACCCGCATGGTATCCATACCACGACCATAGAGACCGTAGTTAACAAACGCCGAGTCCATCACGATGTCACGGTGATTACTGAGAAACAGATAAGCCTTATCCGATTCCAGCGCATCCAGCCCCGTCCAGGTCACGTCACTTGTCGTTTTTTTGATGACACGTTCAATATAGGGCGCAATCACATGCTGCAAACCACGGACATCACTGACGCCGGAGAGCTTGCACTGCAACAGAAAACGGGTCAACGGGCGAAGAAAGCCCCCCAGGGACATCGCCAGGGAGGGATAGCTGAAATGCACCAGCGCTGACAGCAGTTGTTGATCCTGTAACAGACGATCCAGTATCGGACGAACTTCCTGATCACTGTAAGGACGAATATCGTCGAATTGCTCCATTAACACGCAGTCGCTCAAAAATTTATAACTGGATGGCATTATAAACAGATGATCATTCGATTTCTGTATCTGCTGGTTTCGCTTTTGTAAATGCCGCCTACCCCTGTCTGACAAGGGGTAGGCGGTAGTTTATGCTGTTGTATAGGGCTCGCTATCACTTTCCCATGTAACCGAGGCAAGCAACAGTAAAAGCTGTGTAAACATAGCCTTTAGGCTGCCAGCGAGTATAATCCGGCGTACATAACGTCAAGAATGTCGAGGAAACGATGCAGGTCAAATACGGGGTACTGGCAGCCGCATTACTGGCAGCAATCGCCACCACCGAACCCGCTGAAGAACAGGCTGCTGAGAAAGGAGATACCCTTGAGGCCATGATAAGCCAGGGACGCGAGCTGCTCTCCAGTGGCAACCAGGAGCAGATGCAGCAGGCAGTCAGTGAACTTCAGCAGGCGGCAAAAGCGCATTCCGCAGAAGCCAAGCGTCTGCTCGGTGAAGCCTACAGCAAGGGACTGGGTGTCGAGAAAAACCTAAGCCGCGCCTTTGAGCACTATGCCGACGCGGCCCGCCAGCTGGATCCGGTTGCCCAATATGAAGTGGCCAAAGCCTACTTCACCGGCCAGGGTACAGACGCCAATATGATTTCTGCTTACATGTGGGCCACACTGAGCCAGCTGAAAGAATCCTCAGTCAAGGAACAGGCGGTCAAACTGCGCGATGACATCAGTAAACTGCTGACGCCTGAGCAGATTGAAAAAGCCCGCATGCTGTCTGACCAACTGCAGCAGATCTACCTGAAAACGCAATAAACCGTCATGCGGTAAAGGGTCATGATCAAGATATACAGTCCCCGGAATCACCATGAGGCGCAGGGCCTGCAGGATATGCTGGCCAGCCACCATATCCATGCCCACATTTCCGGTGCCTACCTGCAGGGTGCCGTTGGCGAACTCCCGGCCCATGACCTCCTGGGGCTGCATACCGATATAGCGGATGCAGACCGCGCCCGGGAACTGGTCAACGACTGGCTCAATGCCACACCAATGATTGACGATACACCGGAGGAATAGAGCAACCGTGTGTGGACGCTTCACCCTGCTCAGGGAACAGGTGGATTGCCGACAATTCGGACTGGATCTGAAATTCCACCAGTTACCACATTACAACATCGCTCCTCGTGACCAGGTCACCCTGATCCGCGACAATCCGCAACGGGAATGCGTAACGGCCAACTGGGGACTGGTGCCCGGCTGGCTCAAGGATCTGTCCAGGGCACAAATCAACGCCCGGGAAGAGACCATCGCTGAGAAGCCCATGTTCCGCAACGCCTTTCGGCAGCGCCGCTGCCTGATACCCGCAGATGGTTATTTTGAGTGGCAGTCGCTACCTGATCGCAAGCAACCCTGGTACATCCGAAAACGCGACAAATCACTGATGGCCTTTGCAGGCATCTGGGAACGCTATCATGCGTCAGAAGACGTTTTTTATGATTCCTGTGCCATCATCACGACAGCAGCCAACCCGCTGACCGCCAAAGTACACGACAGAATTCCTGTCATTCTGCAGCCGGAACACTATACAACCTGGCTGTCCACTGACAGCGACCTGGCCGACTGTCAGTCTCTGCTACAACCATTGGCGTCAGAGCTTTTGCAGTTGTGGCCTGTGTCCACATATGTGAATAATCCCTCGCACAAAGGGCCACAATGCATTGAAGCTATAGCAGGATAACTCCAAAAATTTCTCAGCAGCCATCAAACGCCTGATAAACCGCATTAACCAATTGCTCTGCCCTAGGGTCCACCAACACATACGGCCCCATGCGATTGGTGACAAAGGCAAAACCGATCTGTCGCTCCGGATCAGCAAACGCCAGCGAACCACCAGCACCGGTATGCCCAAATGCACGACGGGACGGACCAAAACCTGAAAGGGGATGATCCGGCTGACCCAGCATAAAACCGAGTCCAAATCGGCTACTGCATTTCAGCACTGCATCCGTACCACAAACCTGTTCCTGAATCGCCTCCTGTACCAATTGATCGTCCAATAACTGTCCGTTACCCACTGACAATAAACCATAGACTTTGGCCAACGCCCTCGCTGTCCCATGCCCGTTGGCAGATGGCAGCTCCATACGACGCCACTCAGGCCGATTGGCACTGGTGAGTACACTCATCGGGTTACTGAATGCGCGGGCTGTTACACCCGTGGGATTTCCGGTCATTTCCCGGAACAACAATTGTGCGGCTTTATCGCCACGTACCGGTTCACCCTTAGTCATTCGGGCAATCAGCCCGTGGTCTTCATCGGGAATACCGAACAGGAAACTCTCACCCAGAGGCGCCATGATGTTACGCTGCAGCCAGTGCCCCATACGCTCACCAGCCACCCGGTAAAAGAGCTCACCCAATAGCCAACCGAACGTAATCGGTGCATAGCCATGACGGGTACCGGGTTCCCACCAGGGGGACTCCTGCTCCATCCACTGCACCATGGTTGACCAATCGAATAGATCCTCATCCGGAATGCGAGGATGAAATGCTGACAGCCCAGCAGTATGGGTCAGAATCTGACGAAGTGTAATATTCTCTTTACCATTCTGACCAAATTCAGGCCAATAGTTGGCAACCGGAACATCCAGCGATAAAAACCCTTCCTGTACAAGCCTCAACATGCAAAGGCTGGCAATGCCCTTGCCACAGGAAAACACATTGACCAGTGTGTCATGATGCCACGGTTCCATACGCTCCTTGTCCATGAAACCACCCCAGAGGTCCAGCACCGGCTCACCGGCAACCGTAACCGCAAGCGCTGCCCCCAGCTCTTCTCCTTCAGAGAAGAGCTGGCCAAAGGCCTCACGTATCGATTCAAAACGCAGGTCATGGTAACCACGGACACCGTCAGCCGCTGTCATGCAATCTCTCTCCGGTAAGGGGGCATGGAGTTTAGTAACGCCTGCCCGTAACGACGCGTTACCAGACGACGATCCATCACGGTAATGCGACCGGTATCATCCTCCCGACGTAACAATCGACCACTGGCCTGAACCAGGCGAATGGCTGCATCCGGTACGGCAATTTCCATAAATGGATTACCACCGCGTGATTCAACCCATTCTGACAGCGCGGCTTCCACCGGATCATCCGGCACCGCAAACGGAATCTTGGCGATGATGACGTGCTCGCAGTAAACGCCGGGCAAGTCGATACCTTCCGCCAGGCTGGCCAGACCAAAGATCACACTGCGCCCCTCATCATCGATGGTTTCCTTGTGCCGTCGGATCAGCTCCTGCTTGGTATAGTCATCCTGCAGCATCACCCGGTCACGGAACTCGCCAGCCAAACCAAAATAGACATCACGCATCTGCCGGCGGGAAGAAAACAGCACCAGCGCCCCCCGAACCTGGCCAATCAACGCAGGCAACTGCTCAATGATTTCTTCAGTATGTCCACTGGCATCACCGGGATCAGACCGTAATACCGGTACTGACAGCACCGCCGCATCCCCATGGCGGAACGGACTGGGGACACTCTGGCAGTTAGCATCTTTTGGAAGACCCGAACGTGTGCGATACCGGTCAAACTTCCCAAGCGCCGTCAATGTCGCCGATGTCACCACCACCCCATAGGCCGTATTCCAGAGGTGCTGACGCAAAATCTTGCCCGCGAGAATCAGGCTGCTGGAAACCACCAGGTCCTGGTTGCCATGGTATTCCACGAGCCGTAACCAACGGGCGGTAGGCGGCTCACCTTCCGGATCAACAATACTCCACGATTCCCACAATGCCAGGTTGTTCTGCAGACGTAGCAGCATCATGCCAATTACCGGAAACACCTGCTCGGCATGAAGCCGATCGACACCAGTCACCTCATCATCCATGGCCGATTTCAGTTCAGCGACAATACGATCCGCCAAGTCCACCGATGCACTGAAGCCTGCTTTCAAGCGGCCAGCCAGCTCCCGCAATTCTTCCGGAATCACACCATCAGGAAAACGGTACAGCAGGGTTCTGCCCGATTCCGTCTCTTCTTCCTGACGAAATTCAGCCGCAGACATCAGCGCTTCACGCATAAACTGCTGATCGGTCACCAGCTCCTTGTATTTACCGGCCAGGCGCTCAAACCAGCCACCGATTTCACCCGGCAGTGGGTGTTGCGCCAGAATCTTTTCCAGCTGTTTAGTCGATTGTTCCAACCAACGACCGGTATCCCCCAGTCGTGTTTCACAGGCGAAATGATCAATGGCCTTGTCAGGCAGGTGATGACCTTCATCGAAGATATAAATGCAATCCTTTGGAGGCGGCAAAATCGCTCCACCACCCAGCATCAAATCTGACAGCACCAGGTCATGATTGGTGACAATGACATCAACTTTATCCAGCGCACCACGCGCCTTGTAGAACGGACAGTTGGAAAAATGCGGACACCGGTGGCCACTGCACTGGGCATGGGTCGCCGTCAGCTGCTGCCACTGTTCATCATCGACCGCTACTGGCCAGCTGTCCCGGTCACCATCCCAACGGCTGCCAGCCATGGCACCGAGCATCTCTTCATAGAGCTTCTGGGCATCTTTATCCAGATCAATGGAAAACCCTTCTTCCTGAAACAGGGCCATGGTGGCAGAGGCCGCCTGGGTGGATTGCAGCAACAAATCCAGCTTTTGCAGACACAGATAACGTCGACGCCCCTTGGCAAGGGCAATGGAAAAATCCAGACCGCTGTGCTTGCGAATCTCCGGGAGATCCTTGTTGATGACCTGTTCCTGCAGGGCCACTGTCGCTGTCGCGATCACCAATGATTTATCCATCGCCTTGGCGACAGGAATCGATGCCAAGCAATAACCCACCGTTTTACCGGTACCCGTCCCCGCTTCCACCACGCAGACGGCAGGATCCGATGTGCGTTTGCCGCTATCGTCCTGATCAATGGCGCCCAGGGTCTTGGCGATCTCGGCAATCATCAGCTTCTGGCCAAGCCGGGCCTTAAGCTCCTTACCATTCAGAAAAGACGTATAGGCTTTCTGGATCGATGTTTTGATCTCGTTACTGAGCATTGGCGACCGTCACTGCTCCTGTACCGGCTGCTGACGCAACATCAGCGTCGCCATGTGGAAAAAACCAAAGACGAGTATCAACACACAATCCATCACAAAGCGGTCACTCATGGAACGGATACGCTCACGCCAGATCGCCACCGCTATCGCATGGATCAGCAGAATCAAGCCACCAGCAATCAGGAAAATGCTATCGAGGGGGGCCGGAAACAGCATAAAGAAATTCAGGATAACACCCAGCCAGAAGCCCAGTGTGACCAGTTGACCAAGCGCGAGCATTGCTTTCATGAATGACCTGCAGGAATCAGGGAAACAAAGCAGCAGTGTATCGCAACTCCTATAAAAAGACTGTATCTAGATACAGGTAAATGATTGCAGTTTTTGCATAGTGCCGGGTGACATTCCCCATTGCAAAACAGCACCTCTCCCAGACAGGCTGGCTACGGGGTGCGGTTTTGGCGATAATCCGGAAACCGAATGTCGGAAACCTTACCAACAGCATGACCACGCCTGAACACAGCCCCAATCACGCCATCATCGCCGTACTTGAGCAATATCAGCCGGCAAAACTGTTGGTATGTGCAGATGCGATGCCTGCCGTCGTAACTGCCTGGCTGAGGCAAAACACGGATTGTGATTGCACACTGATCAGAGACGCATCAGACCTCTCGGATACAGCGCATTTTGATCTCGCCATCATTGCCGAGCGCTTGGAAAGTCTGGACAAGCCGACGGCAATGACGCTGGTCGCAGGGCTTCGAAACCGATACTGTGAACGGATCGCGCTGCTGCTTGATCCAACCTCTGCAAATAATTGGCTCGATACCGACATCTACAGTCTCGGCCTACGCATCAGCGAGCGATTCCAGCGTGAGGGTCAAACCCTCTGGTTCTGCACTTACGACATCGCCTCCTACAAAACCACGCCGGATTGGCTTAACGCAAAACACTGGGCTAACCCGGAACATTTTGGCAAATACTGGTGGTAACCACCGTCTTATGACTGAACAACACATCTGCCCCTGCGGTACTGATACCCCCTATAACAACTGCTGCGCCCGTTTTCACCGTGGCGATGCCCGACCGGAAACCGCTGAACAACTGATGCGTTCACGCTACAGCGCCTGGGCACTAAGACTGATCGATTACATCATCACCACCACCTGGCCAAGACAACAACGCTACCTGCAACGCAAGGCACTGGAAGACTGGGCTGATGCGACAGAATGGTGTCAGCTGGAAATCGTCGATACTGACAAAGGGCAAGCAGACGACACCGCAGGAGAGGTAGAATTCCGGGCAACCTACCGCTTAAAAGCCAACGGTAAAACTGATATTCACCAGGAATGCTCTTCATTTATGGTGCTTTTACAGGTTGGCGGATGAAAAGTGAGGGATTGCAACAGAAATAGCCTTTAGAAGACAATTGATTTGTATAGATCAAAACTTCTGAAGGATCAGACATGTCGGCAACCCCATCACTCCGTCCCATGTTCGCATTTTCTGGCTGGGTAATCGAGAAAATTGATATTGACTGGAGTATTGAAC
>MUIA01000415.1 GCA_002084115.1 Oceanospirillales bacterium LUC14_002_19_P2
AAGCTGAACAGTAGACCCAGAAAATGCCTTGGTTACAAAACTCCATATGAGGCATTCAAAGAGTTAACTGGAGTGGATGCAAGAAAAGTCATGGGTTATGCATTTATGACTTGAATTCAGGATATTCTGGAGATGACTGCTGTTATGAGTGGGGCTGTACTGCGTGATGGGTCGTGGATAAAAGGAGGGGAGTAACTACTCCCCTCCTTTCTATCGATGATGTATTACGCAATCATGCTATGTGTAGCTAACCTGTTTAGCATGTACCGTATCAACATTCTCATCGTAGAGAATATCTTCAGCAATCTCGCCTTCAGTCTTCGCAACAATCGTGCTGACTGCCGTGTCACCGACAACGTTGGTCACCGTGCACAGTGCATCAAGAATACGGTCGGTCGCGATGATGATACCCAGCGCTTCAATAGGCAGGCCCAGCTGGTGCAGCAATACACCGGTGGTCACAACCGCACCGCCCGGAATACCACCGGTGGCAATGGCTAGTAGGAAGGCGGTTACGCCCAGGGTCACCAGTTCGCCGCCGCTGAGGTCAACGTTGTAGGCGTAAGCGACGAACATGGTGGCGACGGTCATATAAATAGCCGCACCCGACATGTTCATGGTCGCACCCAGAGGCACCGAGAATCCCGCCACTTTGTCAGAAACACCCAGTTTGTCAGTCAGTGTCCGGAAGGTTACCGGGATCGTGGCGTTTGAGCTGGCTGTGGACAGTGCAAACATCATCTGCTCACGGGTCTTGCGGATAAAGTTGATCGGGCTGGTGCCAGTAGCCATGCCAGTGACCAGCGGATAGAAACCAAACAGCCAGATCAGCATGACCAGGGAAGCAGTCATCACGTAAGTCATCACGCTAAGAATGCTGTGGCTATCGAGGGTGGCGGCCAGCTTGGCGGTCAGGAAGAACACACCGTAAGGTGCCAAGGCCATGACCATACCGATCAGCTTCATCATCACATTGTTGGCCAGGGAAAAGGCCTTGCTGACACTGTGGGTTTCCTGGTCTTCCAGCTTTTTAATGGCAATACCGGTAATGATTGCCATGAACAGGATCTGCAGAATATTGCCTTCCGCGAATGCCTGTACCGGGTTGGTGGGCACAATGCCAATCACCATATCCAGCAGGGAGGGCACTTCCGTCCGGCTCAGGCTCAGGGAGGCATCGGCCAGCCCAAGATTAGCGCCCAGCCCCGGCTTGACCATCAGGGCAATACCGATGGCGGCTGCAATCGCGATCACTGTATTCAGCAGATAAAGCCCCAGTGTCTTGGCGCCCAGGCGGCCAAACTGGTTGATATCGTCCAGGCTGCAGACTGCGTTGACGATGGAGATGAAAATCAGGGGCATGACCATCAATTTGATCATGGAAACGAAGATATTACCGCCGGCATGGAACAGGCCGCCGACAAGCCAGGTTTGAAGCATACCTTCTGGTGACGCAAAGTGTTGAATCAGGGCGCCAGCCACAATACCGCCAACCAGGGCGATCAGGATGCGAGTTGCCAGATTACTACTCATGGATCAGGAACTCCCTCTTATGGAGTCTCTCGACTCTCGTGTTATTGAACATTTTTGTTATAAGAGATTGGAATCTAACCTATAACCAATGGCAATACAAGACGCTAAAAAGTGCGGTCTTGGCAGAATGATCTCTCGAAAAAAAGATAAAAACAGTAACAAATCCTGTTAGTGAAACTAACAACGGATGGTGAAAGGACTGGGTTTTGGGGAATGACGGGCAGATATGCCTCAGGTGTGCAGGGTAGGTAGTTATACCTAAAATGCGCAGTAGGAGCAAATTTAGGAAGATGTGTTTTCAGGCGGGGGGCTGTGCAGGGCCGGCGGCAATTAACAAAAAATTGCCGCCGGAACAGGGGGGAACGTTCCAAGGAGTGAAGAGGAAGGAAGTCGTTACAAATGCATTAGCGTTGGTGCAGTCTAGATAGCATCCAGCGCGTCAGACAGCTTGTTGACACCAATGATCTCAATACCCTCAATCGGCTTTCTGGGACGGTTGGCCATGGGGACGATCGCACGACGGAAGCCATGCTTGGCGGCTTCGATGATCCGTTCCTGACCACTCGCGACCGGTCGGATTTCGCCCGCCAGGCCCACTTCGCCAAACGCGACCAGGTCTTGTGGCAGCGGCGTGTCCCGTAAGCTTGAAACGATAGCGAGCAGGCTGGCTAAATCGGCGCTGGTTTCAGTGATACGGACTCCGCCAACAACGTTCAGGAATACATCCTGGTCACTGGTGAAAATGCCACCATGGCGGGTCAGGATCGCCAGCAACATTGCCAGCCTGTTCTGATCCATACCCACGGTGACCCGGCGCGGGTTGCCCAGCTGAGATTCCACAACGAGCGCCTGAATCTCAACCAGCAATGGTCGGGTGCCTTCCCACAGTACATTAATAATGCTGCCGGATACGGCCTCATCGGCACGGGTCAGGAAAATGGCCGAGGGGTTTTTTACTTCTTTTAAGCCCTTCTCGGTCATGGCGAAGATGCCAAGTTCATTGACCTGACCGAAACGGTTTTTGGTTGCGCGCATAATACGGAAGCGGGAGTCATTCGTCGTGCCGAGCATCAACTGGGTATCGATGATATGACTCAGCGTCATGGGGCCGGCGAGTGAGTTGTCCTTGGTGACATGGCCGACGATGAGCAGGACGGTTCCCGTCTGTTTGGCGAAACGGGTCAGGAAGGCGGCGGATTCTTTCACCTGCGCGACCCCGCCGGGGGCAGAATCAATGCCATTCATGAAAGTGACCTGAATGGAATCGATCACGATGATGCCGGGCTTTTCGGCTTCAGCAATAGCGACAATCTTTTCCGCCGAGGTTTCGGCCAGCATTTTCAGTTGATCAGTCGGTAGCCCAAGGCGCTTAGCCCGGTTGGCAATCTGTTGCAGGGATTCCTCGCCGGAAACATACAGTGCGGGCATGCTCTGTGCCACGTGGGCCAGGGTCTGCAAAAGAATGGTACTTTTACCGGCGCCAGGATGGCCACCAATCAGTACGGCACTGCCCGGTACGAACCCACCACCGAGGACGCGGTCTAACTCTGAGGAACCGCTGGTAAAACGAGGGGCATCCTCAACGCTGACATCACTGAGCAACTGGACAGCAGACTGGGCGCCGGCAAAGCCGGAACGATTGGCGGCCGCAATGGAGGGAGATGTCGCAGGACCGAGGTTAATTTCCCGGATGGTGTTCCAGGCTTTGCAGTCCGGGCACTGTCCCTGCCACTTACCTGACTCGCTGCCACATTCGGAACATACGTAGGCTTTACGCGTTTTGCCTCTTGCCATGCTTTCGGTGAATCCTGTAGAAAAGAAAAGGTTGCTTCTGGACGTATTGTTCAGGCTTGAGACGACATGGGTCAATACCTGAAGGAATAAGTGCTGTTTTAATCTCGCTGGACGCAAGTTCTACTATGCTGTCCTCGATCTATAACACAGTGCGGTTTCCAAGACGCCTTGAATGCGGGGGCGGGAGTGCCATGAATGGCAGCCCGGGCAGACAAGGTGATGAATAACTCAAGTTACGCAGTAACGAATAACCTTAGCTGCTCGAATGATGCCCGCAGAGCGGTCATGTAAATCTTCGCCCTGAGCTGAAAATGATTGACCTTCAGTTTCAGGGAGAGGGTT
>MUIA01000198.1 GCA_002084115.1 Oceanospirillales bacterium LUC14_002_19_P2
TCATCGCCATATCCTTTATCCGTTCGTGGGTGCCCGGCTTGTTAGCGTTATAGATGAAATCGAGCTGAAAGCTGCGTTTGCAGTGTCGGCAGAGATAGCGCTGCAGTCCGGAGTCCGCTTTACTGTTTTTCACAACACCATCAATGTTTTCACAGTGGGGACATACAACGTCAATGACAGCCATAATCCAAAATGCGCAGCATAACCATTTCCGACGACTGTTATATATACGTAATCAACGGATCTGATTCATGACCAAATCTCTAATACCAAAGTAGTAATTAATTATTAAGATTGAACTCCTGCTGAATTGGTGACTCTAAGTTAGTGATTGTTTTCTTTTTAATTTTTAAGCTTTGGTAGTTAGTATGGATAACATTAGCTTTTCAGTAAAAGGTGCCTTTTCTTATGCTTGGCATGAAAATGATAGGGCTGTCTGTTTACCTCGCTTTTTGCAGGCATTATGTGCAGCAGTAAGAAGCTGTTTTTGTGGATATAGAGTCTCAGTTGAAAAAATAAAGCCATTACTGAATGGTTCTAGTAAGAGATGGTTTGAGCAGGAATATTATAAGAAAATCTCGGAAAGGAATGTTGCATTCAGTGAAGATGAGCAATATCCAGTTATTGTTGATCAGGATAGCGATAACGGTAGTAATACTGGTATTCCACTAATCAATGCCAATAGTTCTATTGCCATAAAACAGGGATGCAAAACATTTCCACACAGCGGTATATATCATGGGCGTGAGGGAGGGAGGTATAATACTGAAGATATCAATGAGAATAGCGTTAAGGTGACTTTCACGAAAAGTGGGTCTCCTGTATGCATTAAATATGATTACATTAAAACCGATTCGAATGCTGATGCTTTCAGTAAACTTGAAGAAAAGCTAAACTGTACGTTTAATGAATTCGATGAAATGAAAAGTAATATTATAGCTAGTACGACTAATCTACCTGATTTTCGAATCGTTAATGGTGATGTAAAAAATCAGATTGAATATCTGGAGCGGCATAGTGGAGACTCACGTCTTGTCATTTTGAATGCCTCTCAGTTGAATTATCAGGAACAACTTGATGAAAATCACGACATTAAAGATAATATTGCAGGTGTTTATAATGATCGTACGTTTGGTCCTGGTGTTGTCAAAACCCAGAAAGGCGGACCGGAGTTTCTCGCTCATTTACTGATTGATGGTAATCGAATTGAATTCTATGGTGCCTTTTGTGATTTTTTTACTGCTGCTAAAAGATCAGGTACGCCTATTTCTGCACAAGGTGGCTATTATAAGTCTGATATGACTTCTGAGCAATGGAATACACTGAAAAAAGAGTTGTGTTCTTCTGAAACGCATGTTCAAGGTTTGAGATGGAGAAAATGCAATGGAACAATTGTGTATCAAACAGGCGCTATCAATTCTGGAGGGGATGAATACTGGTACTTGCACAATAAAGAGAAGCCAACGGAAGCATTTGAATTTGCTGTGATATTTTTACAGTTTAGAAATGCACTGCTGGAAGAAACTAATAAAGATGGCTTTGTTGATATTCATACGACTCGAATCGGTGAGGGGGTATTTGGAAATCATCAGTTTGTTTCAATGCTTGCCTTGCGTGCGGCTTTACTTAGCTTGCCAGAAGCTAATCGCTCAAGAATAAGAACAGTCAATATCGGTACCTACACGAAAGAAGAGCAGCAAAATACAGAGGCCTATCTCGGAGAGCTGTTTAAGGACATGGTTCCTGTTGGTCGCTGAATGAGTATTTTTTTATTAATCGGTAACTGTTATTAAAATGTTATATCGGAATTATTATGCATCAGGTTTCAGGACAAGCAGGGCAGACAACCAATAAATCATGGTATGTCCGTTGCTGGGAAAAAATATGTGCGTGCTTCGGAAGATTTTTTTGCTGCGTTTGTTCTCCAACAACCAGTGTGAGTGGCGCAGGTCAAAGTCAGCAGTCCACTTTGCCTCTAGGCCAGCGTGGGACAATTCCGAGTTCAACACCCCAGACGCCAACAGCCGGACCTGCTACGCCGCCTCAGGCACGCTCAGGGAAGGCTCAATTATTCCGAGTAGAAGACAGTCATATGTTCTATGCGGACAAAGAGATCGTTAATCATCAGCGAATTGTTATTGATGAGGTACAGAAAAAAGAAGGTGGGGTGGGTACCTTTGGGTACGAAATGTCACAACGATACCCTAACGATAAAATCGGAATTATGGTTGCGGCAAATGCAGGTTTGCCAGGGGGAGATATTGGTAATGTGATAGCAGGTCGCAAACGTGGGACCGTAGCTTACTATATGAATCATGGTGGGCAAGAAGAACGAGTGGTGGCCAACTGGGCGGAAACAACCCATCCTAATAATGACTCCAGACAACGAAGGCTGCTTGAGGACAACATTGTTGGTGCATGGGGTTTGAAGGATGATGGCGGTACTGACACTGTGCAGGATGTTGATTATGTCACGAGTGAGAATCCATTAGACTATGGCAGTGTATGGGTGGTCGATAATGCTAGATTATCTGCTGTTTACAATAAAAGAAGGAGTGATGCCGTTGACCCTCAGCGGACATTCAGCGCGTGTCTGTTGTTCGGTGCCGGTCCTAATGCCAGCGATAGCGGAACAGCTAGTGGCACGATGCGAAGAACCAGAAGCCGCAGGGCAGCTGACGATAAAGATTATGACTTCTTCAAAGCGTGTATACAAGCTGTGCTGAGGACAAAGTTCGATGCGGCAATTGAGAAGAACGTTAAAGTCGTGCTATTTGATTTAACCTCGACTGATATTTATGCTGGCGAATTTAAGAGACGGATTCTGCGTGATTACGTAGCTTTGGTTCAGGAAATACTGGACGAACCGGTGGGGCCGAATGGCGAGCCACGATGGAGGTATGTCAAACATGCTGCAATTGCAGGGATAAAACTAAGAAGGGACTAGTGATGACCTCCTTTCTTTTGACGATGAGAAAAAGAGCAAATGTCGCTGTATAGTGTAAAAGGTATTGCCATGGAAATCAGGATCGTTTTGGCAAGTCATTTTTCATATAGTCGATTATTTGCTGTTTATAGGGGGTGAATCCACCAAAGAGTGGATTTGATCGTCGAAAGATCGAATGAACAGTATTTGGAATACACTTTATAGTATGTAAACCGGAGATGTCCTTGGTACCGGTCAGGCCGACAGGATGTCTCTGACTATGCAACGTGTTTCGGAAAAACCACATACCTATAGGCTGAATGGGCGAGGCGTAGAACACCTTGATCCGTTGCTGGACTGCCTTGTCATTGTCACACGACTGCTTGGTCATCCTGTCAGTACGGAGGCACTGAAGCAGGGGTTACCCTTACAGCAAAACCGCTTGAATGCGCCTCTGTTTATCCGTGCGGCCGAGCAGACAGGGTTCTCTGCGCGTTTGATCAAGACCCAGCTGCATGAAATTTCTCCCCTGGTTACCCCTGTTGTTTTATTGCTGAAAGACGGCCGTGCCTGTGTCCTGACGGCGATTGACCGTGGCCGTAAAAAAGCACGGATTATCCAGCCGGAATCGGGAGAGGGAACCCGTGATGTCACCTTTGTGCAGCTTGAGCATGAATATGCCGGGCATGCGTTTTTTATTCGCGAACAATACCGCTATGACGAGCGGGCAGAGGCAAATCTGGAGGTGCGTTCACGGCACTGGTTCTGGGGTACATTGTTCCGTTCCTGGCGGATTTATCGTGATGTGCTGCTGGCGTCTGCACTGATCAACCTGTTTGCGGTAGTCAGTCCCCTCTTTGTGATGAATGTCTATGACCGTGTCGTACCGAACAATGCGATTGATACGCTCTGGGTGCTCGCCATTGGTGCACTCGTGGTATTCAGTTTCGATACGGTGCTCAAGTTGTTGCGAAGTCACTTCATTGATCTGGCCGGTAAGAAGTCAGACATCATTCTGTCATCGCGCATCTTTTCCCGTGTCATGGGCATGACGATGGGCAATCGTCCTCAGTCGGTTGGTGCTTTTGCCCGTAAGTTGCAGGACTTTGAAAGTATTCGTGAATTTATTACGTCATCAACGGTGACGGCACTGGTAGATCTGCCTTTTGCGCTGTTGTTGTTGATGGTGATGGGCTTCATTGGCGGCCCACTGATCGTTGTCCCACTGACCGGTATGGCGCTGATTGCCCTCTATGGCCTGATTATTCAGAGGCCGCTGGCTAAAACGATTGATAACACGGTTCGTGCATCAGGCCAGAAGAACGCCATGCTGATCGAGAGTCTTTCTGGGCTTGAGTCCATTCGAGCGGCGCGGGCCGAGGGAGAACTGCAGGGACGGTGGGAAAAAAGCGTCGGGCACATTGCCCGCTGGAGTGCTCGCAGCAAACTACTGACGGCTTCAACCGGTGTGGTGGTGGGATTTGTCCAACAGCTGGTGACGGTGGCGCTGATTGTGGCCGGCGTGTACTTGATTATGAAAGGTGAGTTAAGCATGGGGGGGCTGATTGCCTCTGTGATGCTGGCTGGTCGCTGTCTGACTCCCATGGCGCAGATCGCATCATTGTCGACCCGCTACAACCAAGCGCGTGCTGCGCTGACGGAACTGAATAATGTCATGCAGCAACCACTTGAAAAGTCTGAGGAAAAACAGTTTGTCCACAGGGAACGGCTGCAGGGACAGATTGCATTTACCCATGTGTCTTTCCAGTACCCCAAACAGCATGGAAAAGCGTTGGATGATGTCAGCTTCTCTATCAGTCCGGGAGAGAAGGTCGGCATTATCGGTCGAAGCGGTTCTGGCAAGACAACGCTGAACCGCCTGTTGCTGGGATTATATCAATCGGCATCCGGCGTGGTACGGTTTGATGGCTTGGATAGCCGTCAGATTGATCCGTCCGATCTTCGCCGTAACATCGGTACGTTGCTGCAGGACAGCAGTCTGTTTTATGGCAGAGTTCGGGATAACATCACCATGGGCGCCGGATTCGTAGAAGATGCAGCGCTGCTGGGAGCAGCAGAAATTGCCGGGGTGATGGATTTCGTCCGGCACCATCCGGAAGGGTTGGATATGCCGGTCGGGGAGCGAGGCGCCAACCTGTCCGGCGGACAGCGTCAGTGTGTGGCGCTTGCGCGGGCGTTGATCACCGATCCACCGATTCTGCTGTTGGATGAACCCTGCACCACGCTGGATAACACCAGTGAATACCTGGTCAGGCAGAGACTTAAACAATATATCCTGAGTAAGACGCTCATCATGGTCACGCACAAAGGAACGATGCTGGAGCTCGTTGACCGTTTGATCGTGCTGGATCATGGCAAGGTGATCGCTGATGGGCCGAAACAGCAGGTGCTGCAGTCTTTGGCGGCCTCTGTGCCACCGGCAGCGCAGGAGGTCCGGTCATGATGAAGACTCCTGCGCGACCGGCTAAAAAAGCTCGCAAACCGGTTCCAAAACGCAATACAGGAAACGCTCGAAAGCCCAAGGTGTGTCGGGATTCTGCAGACCTGCAGTTTATGGCGGATATCCATGCGGCCCAGCTACAGGATGCGCCAATGGGAGCACGTGCATTGCTGTGGATAGGATTGGTCGCCGTGTTTGCTGTGCTCATCTGGATGGGGTGGGCGCAACTTGATGAAATTACCCGTGGCAATGGCAAGGTGGTTCCTTCTTCACGGTTGCAGGTGGTGCAGAACCTGGAGGGGGGCATACTGGATGCAATCTATGTCTCAGAAGGCGATCAGGTTGAAGTAGGCCAGACATTGATGCATCTCGATGAAATTCGCTTTTCATCTTCCCTGCAGGAAGCGGAAGTGGAGTATTACAGTATTCTGGCAACGATCGCGAGATTACGGGCAGAAGCAGAGCAGAGAACGCTCATCTTCCCCCGTGCTCTGGACCGCTTTCCGGCGTCCCGGGATCGGGAACAGGCGCTTTATCGTAGCCGTCGGCAGAGCCTGGAAACCAACCTGACCATCGTTAAGGAGCAGACTGAGCAACAGGAGCAGGCGTTGCGCGCCCTGCGAAGCCGCCGCGCGCACCTTCAGAGAAGCTACGAACTCAGTCGCAAGGAGCTGGAGTTGACTCGCCCGATGGCCGAAAAAGGCGTGATCTCCGAAGTGGAATTGCTCCAGTTGGAGCAGAAAGTGAATGATCTGCTTGCCGAGCTGCGCAATGCCGAACTGGATATGCCCAGGCTGACCTCAACGCTGGAGGAAAACCGGGCACGAGAGCGGGATGTATTGCTGGATTTTCAGGCGCAGGCACGCGAAACACTGCGAGAGAACGAGATCCGGTTGGCGCGGATGACGGAATCCCGGAAATCCCTGCGTGACCAGGTGACTCGTCGCCAGGTCAAATCACCGGTCAAGGGTGTCATCAAGAAAATCCATGTGAATACGATTGGCGGTGTCGTGCAGCCGGGCATGGATCTGGTGGAGATTGTTCCGTTGCAGGATCACCTACTGGTTGAAACCATGGTTGCCCCCAAAGACATCGCCTTTCTGAGGGTGGGACTGAAGGCAGTGGTCAAGCTGACCGCGTATGACTTTGCCATCTACGGCGGTCTCCAGGGGAAGGTTGATCACATCAGTGCGGATACGATTACCAATGAGCAGGGCGAGAGTTTTTATCTCGTTCGCATCCGCACCGGTCGGAACTGGCTGGGAACCGCAGAAAAACCCTTGCACATTATTTCCGGCATGGTGGCCAGCGTGGATATCATTACCGGCAAGAAAACCGTGCTCGACTACCTTCTCAAACCTGTGCTCAGGGCCAAGGCCAACGCTCTCACCGAACGCTGAGCCGGATACGGTTCAGCTTTTATCGCCCCCGTCGATCTCTATTGCAATACGCATCAATGGGTCCTGAGTTCCTGTCGCTGTTAAGTGGTGAAGGATCAGGCAACGCCATGTTTCAGGAATTGGGGTGAGCGATGGCCAGGCAGATCGAATCCAAGGCCGGTTTTTCCGGCATCATCATGACGGTGGTCGGTGAGCTAAACATGCTGGGCAAGGATGGAGACATTCTGCCGCTGGTGCCCGGTGATCGCATTTACCCCGGGGATATGGTCCGGACGGGACCTGAAAGTCTGGCCAGAATCAAGCTGATGGATGGAGAGATCGTTGAGCTCCAGAGCAACAGTCTGTTCAGTGCTGCCCTACCTGATGACAAAATGCCTGAGCCTGACGCCTCGGGAACCGAACCCGCCCCGGTGTGGCAGCCAGCTACTCCGCATTCTGCCAAGCCTGTGGCGCAGCAGCCTGTCAAAGAACCCGTCGCTGAGAACCCGTTTCGTGAATGGTGGGAAGAGGAGGATGATCTGCATCTGGAAGCCGTTCGCTTAGGGATGGATCAGTTCCGTGAGCAGGCTTCGCCCAGCGTGCCTCATCCCAGACTGGCGGATTACAGCGGCCTGACTGGTATCAGTGCAGGAGATGAGCAGGAAAACCTGCTGACCAGCCCTCTCTATTTTGACCTTTACAAAGATCAGCCTGCGCCGCCGGTTGTTGTACCTCCTCCGGTTCTGGGTGTGTCACCACTGGTTTATCTGGACGTTACCAATGGTGTGAATCGTGATTATGCAGTGGCCTTTACGGAAGGGGATGCGGATAGAAGTGTCAGTGCTGCCAGCAATTGGGTGCTTGAAGTGGATGATTATCCCACGGCAGGTGTTGATGAGTTGATGGCTAGCGCCACAGTCACGATCAGGACTCCGTTGACGGGAGATCAGCTGACGGTGAATACCGGAGGCCTGCCATCTGGGATCACCGCCGTATTGAACAGCGGAGGCACACAGGTGACGCTGAGTGGCAGCGCGTCGGCCTCGGACTATGAAGAGGCGTTGAAACAGATCCGCTTTAGCAATACCAGTGAAAATCCGGTGCCAGGCGCAGATACCAGCCGGGATGTTGAGATCGCCGTGGTGGTTACTGATTTCCGCAGCCAGAGCAGCGAGGAAGCGGTCACGACCGTCACCTTGACGGAAGATAATGATTTCTCAGTATTGGATCTGTCATTGGCGTTACCGGGTGATGGTTTCAGTGTCAATTTTATCGAGGCGGATGATGCCACCGGGACGCCAGCGGATATCGACAGTGCCGCTGTTGCTTTGGTTGATAACGACATTCAGATAACTGACCTTGATGATACGTTGTTGACGTCGGCGGTGATCCAGATCGTTAACGCCCGAGCAGAAGACCAGCTGAAAAGTATTGGGACACTGCCGACCGGCATTGTTGCGGGCACCTACTTTTTTGATGCGATTACTGGTGTCGGAACGTTTGTTTTGTCCGCGGCTGCTGGCGCGTCTCTGGATGATTTTGAAACGGCATTACAAACCCTGCATTACACCAATACCAGTGATGCACCGGACACAACTGCCAGAACGATCTCTATCGTCGTGACAGACGAAACAGCATCTGCGGCAACATTCACACCTTTCTCTCCACCCGATTTGACTTTGACGCCGCTCGTCAATCAGTCCGTCGTAGTGGTACCCAATGGCACCGCTGTGGCTGATCTGACTGATGGTCTGCAGTTTAGTGCGACGGTGGAGATTCTGAATGGCATAACGGACGATGTGCTGGAATTCCCCGCCGGTACGACGCTGCCGAATGACATTACGGCAACTTATGATGCTGACACCTATGTCATGACGCTGACGTCTCTGACCGGATCGACACCGGAGCAATTCCAGACGGCGCTTGAATCCATACTCTATGCCAGCAATGCGGATGCTGGCAGCTTTGATAATACTGACCGGAATATCCATATCACACTGATCGACAAATCGTTCAGTACCCCGGTGACTACTACGGTAACGGTCATTCCGGTCAATGATCTGCCAGAATCGGCTGACAAGACCCAGGCTATGTTCGAGGATCAGGCGTTGATTTTCACGCCGTCAGATACCGTGATTCTGAATGGTTTCACGTTTGGCACCGGTCAGGACACGTTACTGGTGACAGAACTGCCGACAACGGGCCGCCTCTACATCGAATACGGGACACACCAGGAAAACATTATTGCCGGACAGGCCATCAGCAAAACGCTGATTGACAACAACCAGTTCCGCTATGAGCCGGCAGGGCATACCGCCTATACCTCCGACTTCAAGTTCAGGCTGTTGGATGATCAGTTGTACCTGCCAACAATTACCACACTGCCCTCGAACTCAGAGACGATTACTTACACAATCACGGAACTCGATTTTGTGGACATCAACGGAGTGACACAGGAATTTATGCGCATCACCTCGTTGCCTGCCAATGGGCGGTTGTTCCTGTATGACACGGTCAATGACACGGAAACGGATGTCACGCTGGGCATGTTGATTCACCGGGATGATGTGGATGACACCAATGACCTGCGCTTGCGCTACACCGCAGCTGACAGTGGCACGGTGTATCCCGGCTTTACCTACCAGCTGATGGATAACTCGGAAAGCATCAACACGATCACGGTGAGCGAACCGGACTTCCTGTTCACCGATGTGGATGGTGATCGGATTGACCATATCCTGATTGAGACCCTGCCCGATGAAGGCCGGCTATATATGGATTACGGTACGTCACAGGTGTCGGTGATTCCCGGGCAACAGATCAGCCGTACCGAGATCGAGCAGGGACTGTTGCGCTTTGCACCGGATGCCCATGAAGCCAATGTGGGCGCTAATCCGTATGCCAGTTTTACCTTCAAGGTGCATGATGGCACCGGCTATTCGGAGCAGACCCATACCTATACGATCAATGTCACCGCCGTAGTGGATAATCCAGCGAATAATGCCGTTTCGTTGACCGCGATTGTTGAGAACAGCGATTTCATTGATGGTACCGGTGCGGATTCGCTCGATAACTGGACTGGGGAAAATGCATCCGTTGCAGCTGGTGTCGTGACGATTAATCCCGGGGGATTCATTGCCAAGAATGTTCCGGTTGCAACGACCGCACAGCAATATGTCCTGAACTTTGATTACACGCCCAATGCCGCTGGTGAAACGCTGACGATTGGCTGGTTTGGGGATCCTAATCTCAGTATTACGCTTTCGGTCGGTGGATCTGATGGTAATGGGGGGACGATTACTGCCGGTGTCAGCAATGCCATCCGGGTCGTGATGCCGTATGTGGAAGGCAGCTTTGGTGTGTCCCAGTTGCTGTTTACGGTGAACAATACCGGCGCAGGTGCAGTGACGGATGCCTATCAGCTGGATAACGTGCGGATGGTTGCTACGGCGAACGATATCTATACCGGCGCCGATATTCCGGTTGTCATTCCCAGTCTGCTAACTGCGGGTAGAACCACTTTCTTTGATGATATGGATGGTTCTGAAGAGCAGGCGGTGATTATCTATGGTCTGACCAATGGCGCTACCGTCTGGGATGGAAAGGGGAATTCGGCCACGTTTACCGGGTCAGACACGTATCCAGGTTCAACCGATTATCTGGAGCTGGTGAATGGCACTGGACCGGATGATCAGCCATGGGATCTCTCCACATTACGCGTGACACCGCCGGCGGCGAGTACGGACAACATGGTATTAACTATTGTCGCCGGTGCTAACGAAGGGGCGACAGATCGCACGGCAGACTTGTTGAACCCTTTGCTGGCGATTGCCCAGGACAGTAACGCCGATGGACAGGTGGGTGAATATACCGTAAACCCGGCGCCCAATGGGCAGCTGGGTGCTTATGCAGAAAACATCCTGGTCACGGTGTCGCCGGTGAATACCGTCACCGGTACCAACGGGGATGAAATCATTGATGATGACACCACCAATGATGGTGCCAATCCCAATCCGGTGAATACGACATCCGGTGATGACCTGATTAATACCGGTGGCGGACTGGATCGTGTAACCGGTGGTGCCGGAAGCGACACGTATATTTTTAATTCCGGCAATCTATCCCGTACCACCATTACGGACTTTGTGACTGGTGGCAATCGGCTGGCCAATCCCGGTGCTGCCACATTACCCGCTTCCCAGGCCTTTGGCTGGACCTTTGATGGCGCGACGGATCTCGATGCCAGTGGTGGGTTTGTCATCAATATCGATGGCACGGATCACACCATTACGCAGGCGGATATGGGGGGGGCTGGTAGCTACAACGACGCGACCGGTTTTGCGGCTGCAGTCAATACTGCATTAACCAATGCGGGGCTAGGGGCTACTGCGACGGTATCAGCAGATACATCGACGGTTACTGTCACCAGTAACAGTGTCACGGCATCGGCGAAAATCACGATTTCCCCTGTAGTGGCGCTGGTTCCTTCTTCCCAGGACTTCAACTTTATTTTTGACGGCGTCAATGTGCTGGATACCAGCGGCGCAACAGACTTCGTCATTACCATAGATGGCACGGCTCAGAACATTGCTCTGGCAGCAGACAGTTATACCGATGCCACCACCTTTATGAATGATCTCAATACGGCGTTAACGGGGATGGGAGCCACGGCATCGGTAGTTGGTGGGACGACAGTCAGGGTCGCCAGTGGCAACAAAGGGGTTGGTGGAAGCCTTGAGATTACTGCCACTGTTTCAGCAGCAACCGCGTTGGCGAATGTTGAGCATGTTGGCAATGATGCGATCATCAGAGATGTCACGTCTTACATTGATGCCAATTTTGTGAATGGTGTAACCGACACCATTGCTGTCAAAGTAGGTGCGACAACGACACAGCTGGATATCGGAAGCACTGCCCCCGCAGATGCTGCAGCCTTGGCGACAGCAATACAGACTGCAGCCAATGCCGCAACGCTTGGCCTGACAGTCACCGAAACCGGCGGTGAAATCACCATAACTCATACGGCGGCAACCAATAAAGTGGAACTTTCTGTCGCTACATCACAGGCTCTGGGTGAGATTGATGTAGCTGGCGTGAATAATGTTGACCTCCCCTCGAATCTGGTTGCCAACCCCGCATCGACCATCCCCGGTGGTGCTTCCGAAAACCTGTGGTTCCAGGCGATGGATGCTGAGGCAGCCAGCAACCTGACCGAGTATTTCGATATTGAAATTATTGATACCAACGGTAATGGTGCGATTGATGCCGGAGATAACCAGTCAGTCATTAAATTCAATAACAACGGTGGTAATGATTTCGGCCATGAAGTGGTGCTTGAAAACATCAACCTGCTGAACTTCGGATCCACCAATGTGGAAATCCTCAATAACCTGATCGCCAACGGCAACATTGTCATTGGTGATACGCCCTGATTCTTGGTCGGTCGACGGTGAAATTTCACCGCTCGACTAAACTTATTGTGATAGCTAACCGATAGCTTATTACTAAGTGTTTCACGATGGTCAGGGACGACATGAACAGAATCGTTGCAAACCGGGGAAGAGGATTCGTGTCAGGCGTGGTCGTCGGCCTGCTTCTGGGTGCCGGTTCTGCACAGGCGGTGACGCTGCAGGAAGCCATTTCGCATACCATTGAAACCAATCCGGAAGTCCTGATCGGCCTTAACCGTTTCCGTGCCGGTAAAGAACAGATTGCGGTCGAACGTGCCGGCTTTTTACCCAAGATTGATCTTGATGCATCCTATGGTTTGAAAAAGCGGGAATATGATCTGGGTTCCACGGATGAGGATAGTGATGACAAGATCTTTGAAACCGGCTTTTCACTGCAACAAAAACTGTTTGACGGGTATAAAACCAAGTACCGGGTGCAGAGTGCCCGGCACATGAATGATTTCCGTTCCATTCTGCTTCGTGAAACCGCTCAGAGTGTGGCGTTACGGGTCGCTGAAGTTTACCTCAAGGTTCTTAGGGCACAGCAGCTGGTGGAGCTGGCTCGGGAAAATCTGGCGGTTCATGATGAGATCTATGACCAGACTTTCCAGAAAGCAGGTAGTGGTTTGGCCCGTAACTCCGACCTGGAACAGATTCGCAGCCGTCGGGCACGTGCCAGCGCCAATCTGGTGAATGCCATCAATGGGATTTCCAACGCACGGAGTGAATTTTTCAGTATTGCGAATATAAAGCCCAAAAGCCTGGTGATGCCTCAGCTGGATACCTCCCTGCTGCCAATGACGCTGGAAGATGCCATGTCCGTGGCCGGTCAGCACAATCCGGCTATCCGGGCCGCAGGTGTTGAGGTGTTGGCGATGGAGGCGCGTGCCAAGTCCAGTGAGAGTTATCGCTGGCCAACCGTAGACCTGGAACTCGATAAAACCTGGAATGACACCAACTCTGATATTGCTGCAACGGACGGCAAGACGGATGATCTTGGTGTCATGGTAAACCTCTCGTACAGTCTCTACAGTGGTGGCGCCAACAGTGCCCTGAAGCGTGAAGCGTTTTACCAGGTAGAAGAAGCGCGCGCCGTGAGGGATCTGCAGTTTCGGGAAGTGATGAAAGAGGTGCGCCTCGCGTGGGATGGTTATGTCTATATGGCAGGTCGCATGAACTACCTGAAAGAGCATGTGGAAGCCAGTCGTGAAGTGGCTAGGGAATATCAACAGCAGTTTCGGCTGGGCAAGCGGTCACTGCTGGATTTGCTGGATACGGAAAATGAACTGTTTCAGGCTCAGCAGGATTTCATCTCGGTGGTACATGATGAGTTGTATTCAAGATTCCGCATCCTGAAGAATACGGGCAAGTTGCTCGAAACCCTGAATATCAGCCTGCCCCATACCATGCGCGAACGTCTGGATTATGTGGCAGGCCGGGATCGATCCAGCGAAGAGGAAGTCCGCGACTGGATCGACTTTACAACAGATCTTCTTCCTGACCTATAAGACTGACGCTGTCCTTGCCCCGCATTTGTTCCCGATAACCGCGACGGGTCAGGAGTTTCTCTTGGGCGGCGTTCGGGAAGTCCGTAAAGCTGATCATGTTTTTCTCGATCATCAACTCAATCAGGTCTTCCAGTACCCGGATGAAGTCGAGATCCGATGTCTCCATCACCAGCTTGCCAAACTCCATTTTTTTCTCAAGAAAGGCTTTCAGTGCAGGATCTTTCGGATTCACCTGTTGCCACTGATCATTAAGCGGCTTCTCTGATAGCGCCACAATGGCACCAGCATCGTCCCTGAGAGCGTAAAGCATGGCATCCCTCCTCTCTATGTGACGGTAAGAACAATCTGCGATTAAAAAACCACTGCACAGAAGCCCTTGCGTCAAGAATCCATACTTAAAGCTTAGATCAAGAATCCCTTCTAATCATTGAAAGGAAGGGCGTTCTCCGGACATGGTTGTCCATGCCGGGAGACTGAACCAGCTGCTGTTTGACTGAGATGTTTGAGTCACCGGCAGTGAATCGAGTAAGGTGGTTATCAACGTCTGTGCGACATCGCTGATAGGGGCGCTGGGTTGGCCTTCACTGCTGCCTGTTGTTGTCCACAGTGTATTGCCTGAGGAAATATCCAATAATTTCAATGTGATAGTAACTTGTGGACGATTTGCGGCATCCCGTGACCAGTTATCCACAACACCGGTCATACCCAACGGTATGCCATGCTGACGAGCCCATTGGCTGGCATTCTTCAGTTTGTGGGCATCCCTGAGAACTTTGGTCTGGTCATCAACCCAGCTCTGTGGCGGATGCTGAGGGTTAGCGACGCCGTGCTCCATGAGCGTGCGGGTCAGCAGGAGTTCAACCTGAATACTGGCCTCTTCGCTGGAGGCGGCTACCGGCAAGACTGTCCACTGGCGATCTACGGGGTAACCTTCCCGGTAGGGATTGTTGCTGCAGGCGGACAACAGGACAGCCAAAAGTAACGCCAGTGTTGTCTGAATTCTGGTTTGCAGGAATGAGCGGATCAGACAATTCATGCGTACTGTTCCCTGATCGATTGGCGGTTTAATTGTAGCCACTGCAATGCTATCAGCGTGGCGGCATTGTTGGTTTCACCCCTGACCATTTTGGCAAAGGCTTCGGTGGCTGGCAGCACATGGACCCGAATGTCTTCCCCTTCGGTGTCCAGCCCGTGGATACCACCGGCGTTACTGCTGTCTGTCAGGCCACAGTAGAGCCAGATGCGTTCACTGCAGGCTCCGGGTGTGGAGAAGTAGTCCGTTATTGGCAGCAGCGTGCTGATGTCGCTGCCGGCTTCTTCGATGGCTTCACGGCGGGCGACGGCGTCAGGTGTTTCTCCGGAGTCCAGAATACCCGCCACAACTTCCAGCATCCATGCCGGTTCGCCTGCAGCAAACGCACCTACCCGGAATTGTTCAACCAGTATGACTTCGTCTCTTGCCGGGTCGTAAAGCAGGACACCGGCAGCGGGTGTCCTGATAAAGACTTCCCGTGCCAATGGCTTGCTCCAGCCACCTTGAAACAGGGTATGTTTCAGGTGATAACGGACAGCACTGAAGAAACTCTGGAACAGCGTTTCCTCCTTGATGATAACCACATCATGTGGTGGTTGGGTATTGGTCATGTCATTATCCAAAGTGGTGCATCATTGACGGGAGGTGCGATACAACCCGTGCACCAGAATCTGATCACGGACTTCTGGCGGCACCAACGCATTAAGCTCGCGGAGATCGTTGTTGTCATCCAATGCCGTATCTTGCAGCAACTGTCGAACCTGTGAACTGCGCGCTCTCACACGTTCATTCGCAGTGAATAATGCCCAGCGAGTCTCAATCTCTGCATAACGGTAGAAACGCTGCCATGTTTCCGGTGCAGCATTGTCGGGGCCACGAATGAAACTGAGGTTGGCGTCAGGATGCGTGGCTTCGAGTGCAACCAGCACGTCAAAGGTATACACCGGTTTCTCTGGCTGTTGATTGAGTAGCGTGTTCTCGATCTCGCTGACCTCCAGCGTACAACCGGGCAGCGTAATAGATTTCGCAAAACACCAGAGCAGCGACAGTCGCTGCTCAAAAGGCAGTGGTTGTTTACTGAAGGCATGGGCGGCGCTGGGGACCAGAATGATATGGTCAAAGTGTTCGGCCGCCTGCTCAAGGACATCCAGGTGCCCGAGCGTCGGGGGATCAAACACAGAACCGAATACGCCAATGTCAGTCATGCGAACAATTGTCTTCTGGCTAGGGAAAAGGTGCAGAAAGTGTAACTGAAAACAGGTTCTGGAAGCACGGTCGACGGTCTACAACGTGCTGGTATTCGCGGGATTGATGGGTGGGATGGGTTTGTTGCGTGGTTGCTTAGGTAGTCGTTGTTAATTTGGGGGGTATAACTACTGATTTAGTCCCTCGGGAGAAGGCGTATTATTGGCCTCACTTTTTCATTACTTCCTGACTTTTGGTTGGAATACTGTCCTGGCGTCGCTCCCTCCTCCCCCCTCTTTATTGGGCGTCAGGCTTTTTTTTCTTCCCTTTTTCTATCTTCTTTTTTCCTGATCACTTACATCATCTGAGTATTCAGAAAATTCTCAGTTTTTTGTCAAAACCGGCGGCTCTGGCCAGAAACATATCTGGGAAGCTGTCCACGCGGGTGTTGTAGAGATTGATGGCATTCAGGTAGCCTGAGCGTAGCAGTTCAATCTCATCTTCCAGGTTCCGGATGATGGTCATCAGTTGTTTGATGGATTTGTTGCTTTTCAGCTGAGGATACTTTTCACAGACCACTTTTACCTGTCCAAACAGTTGGTCCTCCTGCCCGAGGAATCCCGCAATCGCCTGACTGTTTTTCATGGCGTTCATATGCTGTGTGCGCAGAGCGGTGACTTTCTCCATCAGGTCCGCTTCATGTTTCATCAGGGCCTTGGCCAGTTTCTCGAGGTTTGGCATCAGGTCCTTACGCTTTTTCAATGCGGTCTGGACGTTGGCGTAGTTACGATCGACACGCTGTTGCAGAAATACCAAATCGTTGTAATGAAGCGCAATCATGAACAGGAACATGTACAGCGGCGCCACCAGAGCGGACATAAGGATATCCAGTGGAGAGAAACTGCCCGCCTGGGCGAATATTAAGAGTGTGCTGTACATCAGTCCTGAAAATCCGAAGTTCATCCAGAACAGTCCCCAACGGCCACGGTTCATCATGACTTCTTCTTCGCTACGGTTGGAGATAATGAAAGGCCATTGTTTGCCTTTTTTTTTGCATGCGGACATGGTCACAGCGCTCCCGGTCGACAACGGCCTCGCCAATAGCAAACAGCGGATCACCCACCCGCAGGCTGAGTTCGGTATAGCGCAGATCATTGGCAACTATTCGGCGGGTGTGTCTAACATGACGGTGGTCAGTCAGCACTTCTGCAGACTTTGGGTTGATGCGTAGTTCACCGGTTTCATCCTTGCAGGCAAAGATGACTTCATCGGTATCGTGCTCTATGGTGACCCAGCTGCTATTTTTTCCTGAGCTTCTTAGCTCTTCGACTCTGTAGTCATACCAGACACAGTCACAGCTTGTGAGTGGCCCTTGCAGCGCCTCCTCTTTATCCAGAACAACCGTGCCTTTGACTTCCGTAATCCCCGGGACAACACCGGCGGTTTTCTGTGTAGCAATATTCTCAATGATGCGCTTGTGCTTGATAAAACGAATACCGCCCCAGGCAAAAAGTGATCCCAATATGAAGGCAAGGATAGCGGCCATGGCCAGCAGACCGCTGCGCAGTTGGGTGCTGGGTAACTCTGCGACCAGTTTCTCGGCTTCAGCCTGTTCTTCGGCTGAAACGTTAATGTCCGGTGCTGCGATCTTGATACCCCAGAGTGGCGCCAGAAGTTTTTCGGGAATTCGCTGAGATTGTTCCTGAGCTTGCAGCCAGGTAGCCGTCAGGTTAATTCGGATTGAGCGAGCGACATCCGGACTTGCCTGAGCGAGATATTGTGCAGCGTAAGTTTCCTGCTCTTGTAGACGCTGACTGGCATCGACCATGTCCTGCTTGAGCATGCTTAAACTGACCTGGGCGAGATAGGTTGACAGCGTTAGCATCACAATCAGCAGATAAATCCACACCCTGTGTAGATTAATCAGAAACGCGATACAGAATATACCGAAACCCAGCAGGGCTATCCCGCCCCAGAGATAGAGAATGCCGTAGGTTCCCAGCTCCTGCTGTTCATAATCCTGATCATAGGTGGAGATAATGGGGCGAAAATTCTTGTTGTCTGGAAAGGTGAGTGAGTGTTTTTGTTGATCAGCTTTGATATAGCCAAGAACAAACAGATATTTGTCGGGATCAATCCGCCACTCGGTATATCGGTGATCACCTTCCACTGTCTGAAAGCTTTCTTCGACAGACCAGTGGATCAGGCTTTTATAACTTTCAGTATTGGCTGTAATGGAACCCGTCGAATCAGTGATCTCAAAATTGACAGTATCGCTGGAATCTTCAACAGTATCCCAATAAGTATCGCCATCACTATCCCTCTTTTCGATTTCATGAAGGTAGCGATAATAAAGCATTGGTGTTTTGGTATAGGGGCTCTTTACGGTCCGGCCAAGGGATGCTGCCGGACCATAGATGTTGACGGCGCCAGGCATTAATGCGCCGATGTCTGCAGGAGGAATCCGCTCTATCTGGCGTAGGGCCTGCAGTTCATCCAGCCCTTTATTGTTAAGGAGGTGACCGGCGAATAGGAGTATGGGAGCCAGCAGTAATACGGCTAATTTAGCCAGAATATGGCGGTATTTATGCAGCACTGACAGACTCTCCCTGTCGTTCTTATAATCAGTGAAACTTCAGAGACGTTCTTTCCTAATGATAGAAAAGACTACAAGAGCCATAGCCTGAATGGCAATGGCTCCGGGAATCCTCAAAAGGACTTACTTGCGGTTTTCCCGCCGCAACGCGCTGGCAGTAAAGTTTCGAGGGCTTCCTGTGGCTGCAAAGTCGTATTCTGTTTCCTGGTTGCTCAGCCCATCAACGAAGTAGCGTTGTCCTTCCAGATCATAGATGACTTCCAGTGTGCTCAGCATGAGTGGCACTTCGTAATAGTTGATAGGATGGGCTTCCTGGAAGCGGATCAGTTTGTCATTTGTGTCGTACAGGTCAACCATCAGGATTTGCCAGCTATCCTCGTCAATATAGAAGCGACGTTTGGCATAGTTGTGCTTATATCCAGTGCGCAGCTTGGCATCGACAATCCATACCCGGTGTCGCTCATAACGCAGTAGATCGGGATTCAGGGTATGAGGCGTGAGGATATCACTGTATTGAAGATCACTCCCGTGTACCTTGTAACTGTTATAAGGCTCCAGCATTTCGCGTTTACCCGCCAGTGTCCATTCGAAACGGTCGGGGGCGCCGTTGAACATGTCAGCGGTATCAGCGGTCAGCATACCACTGGTATCGGGCATCAGGTCGTTATAGGCTAACTTTGGCAGGCGGCGTACACGGCGTTGGCCTGGTATGTACTGCCATGCCTTGCGGACGGAGGCAATCTGATCCAGCGGCTCATTCACGAGTAACGCGGTACCAGCAAGACTGGCGGGTGCCGTGACCTTATGTTTGTAATAGAAGAGCCTGTTATCAATGTCGTCTGCCGTGTTGCCTTCCCGCCCGTAAACGAAATACACCTGCTTGTTGATTTTCACCAGACTGTAACTGCCGTTGGGATTCACGACGGTACGGTTAGTGGTGGCATCCAGCGTTTCACCGCGGTAACGGAGAATATGGTTCCAGATGGCTTCCAGGCCATCCTTCGGAGCAGGGAAGGGAATACCGCTGGCTGTTCCCTGAACACCATTACTTCGATAGGTCAGTTCAGCGCTGGTGGCGTTAGCACGGGTATCCTGATAGATGCGATTCGGCAATGAAGCAGAGCGTCGGGTTGGATAGACGTGAATACGGTAATCCGGGTACTGGTTTAACAGCGCAATGCTGCCTGCGCTGAGAATATTCTTGTAAGTGGCGAGGTTATCCCGGGTAATCTCGTAGAGAGGCTGATCATCCTGATAAGGATCCGGATGATGTTCACCGGCTATATAACCCGGTGGTGGTGCGGTGATACCGCCAGTCCATTCCGGGATAGTGCCAGACGTATTGCCAGCCCGTTCTGCTCCGACAGGCGTAAGATTCTGATCCAATTGTTGAACAGTCTTGTTGTCAACGGCGGCGTTTGCTCCCCCCATGATGAGCAATCCACACAGCATCAACGGCAGTGTTTTCATTATTAGTTATCCTCCAGGTACAACCTGTTTTACTGCTTTTTCCTGTAAGAAACTTTTTATTGTATTGGACACTGTAAAACGGCGTTAATTTACCGTGCCAGAGCAGAAAATACCCGTTTTATTTTGTTGTAAGGGAGTGTTGATGGTTTGTGGGTGAGGCGCTTTGTGTGGTGCTGAAAGGTCGTCGTGTCTATCCGTTTTACGCCCGCTCAGGCAGGACATCCCTGGTCCTGCTTCGCTAACGCGGCTTCCTGCCGCTGCTGCAAACGGATACACACGACGACCGATCAGGCAGCGATGTCGCTGCCAGGCATACTTTGGGGGAGATAGGGGTTACTTTGTGCGTTCAAACAGTAGGTCCCAGACACCATGGCCGAGTTTCTGGCCGCGTTTCTCAAACTTGGTCAGTGGGCGGTAGTCTGGCCGTGGGGAATATTGGTTGTCGCCGGCCAAGTTGTTCCAGCCTTCCGCAGCGCTCATTACTTCCATCATCTGTTCGGCATAGTTTTCCCAGTCTGTGGCAAGGTGCAGGATGCCGCCTTGCTTGAGCTTGGGGCGCAGTGCTTCAACAAACGCAGGTTGAATCAGGCGGCGCTTGTTATGACGCTTTTTGTGCCAGGGATCAGGGAAATAGATCTGTACCCGGTCAAGGCTTTCATCAGCGATGCATTCCCGTAGAATTTCCACGGCATCGTGGCAGTAGACACGGATGTTATTCACGCCTGCTTTGCCCGCTTCATTCAGCAGGCTGCCGACACCGGGGCGATGAACCTCAATACCAATAAAATTATTTTGTGGTGCCGCTTGCGCCATGCTGAGCAGGGAAAGGCCCATCCCGAAACCGATTTCGAGAACGGTTTCAGCCTGACGGCCAAAGGCTTGTTCGATATCCAGCTTGCCTTGTTCCAGCGTTAGCCCCCATGTTGGCCAGTACTCATCCAGCCCTTTTTGCTGGCCAGCAGTCATCCGACCAGCGCGGATTACAAAGCTTTTCACCGTGCGATGATGAGGGGATTGTTCGGTATTTTGTGCAATATCAGTGTCTGTCATTGGTGTTTCATTGAGTGGCGGTGCATTGAGCAGGTCAGCTTACCGATTATGTCAGCAACTGGGCATATGTAAGTGAAGCTAACCTGAGAGACCTGCTAAAAAAGCGTAACCTTAGCTGAGTTTTTCACGAAACGGCAAGACTGTATAAGGCGAAGATCATCTTTAACAACTGTCTGGACAGAGATTTCATTTGTAAATGCCTGAATTCAAGTCATAAATGCATAACCCATGACTTTTCTTGCATCCACTCCAGTTAACTCTTTGAATGCCTCATATGGAGTTTTGTAACCAAGGCATTTTCTGGGTCTACTGTTCAGCT
>MUIA01000189.1 GCA_002084115.1 Oceanospirillales bacterium LUC14_002_19_P2
AATATTCTCAAAACCTTCGGGTAACTGTGGTCGGCGAGACATCGTTTCAAAGAGAATTCGTTGATGATGCCTAAGGATAGCTGGCATCAGGCTTAGGACTTAGAAAATACGATTGGTATAATCGCCATACACTGGCCCGACAAGCCTGTATACGCCCTGAACAGTTAGCGCAGGAGGTTCTGATCACCTACCCTGTCGAACGGCAACGTCTGAATATCTTCCGACAGTTTCTGGATCCGGCGAATGCCGAACCTGCCAGCATCCGCCTCACGGAATTGACCGTCATGATGGTTCAGCTCGTGGTCAGCAACCGGGGCGTCTGTGCACTACCCAACTGGGCCATGCATGAATACCTGGAACAAGGGTATATAAAGGCACTGAAACTGGGAGAGAAAGGTTTGTGGTCAACACTTTATGCGGCCATTCGGGAAGAACAGCGGGATATGCCGTTCATGGCAGATTTCCTCAAAACAGCCAAAGCGACCTGCTTCAAGACACTGCCGCAGATTCGCCGACCACTGCCGGAAGCTGAAGCGATCAGCGGCTAAAAAAAAAGACCCACCAAACGGTGGGCCTAAGACAAGAACAATAATCAGGAATAAAAATCCAACTACAACCTCACTTGCATCTTTGACTAATCTGACAAAGCTGCATTGTCAATCATGTCAAATACGCATGTGATATGCCATAGCAGTGGCGTAAACAAATGTATCTTTACAATTGACAATCAGACGACAGAATGATTTTTCTAAACATCATGCCTGTCGTCTGGGCCAAACCAAGCTGAATCGCGCCCCACCCAATGCCTCACTCTTACCCACCATGGCCTGGCCGTTATGCCAGTTCATGATGCGACGCACAATCGACAGTCCCAACCCATAGCCGCCTGAAGCGCGGGTGCGGCTGTCATCCAGTCGTGCAAATGCAGTGAACACCCGGTCGCGCTGCTCTTCTGGAATGCCGGGGCCATCATCTTCAACATCCACACGACAGCTGTCATGACTAACGCTGAAACTCACCCTGATTGTCGATTCCGCATAGCGGCAAGCGTTACCAACCAGATTCTGGATTGCCCGGTGGATATAGCGTTTATCCACATCAATCCGGCGACGGTGCTCCAGCGCCTTGCACGGCACATGTTCGATAGTGATTCGGGTTTGCAGACGACGATGCTCTTCAACCACCTGCGCCACAATATGATCAACATCAGCCCGTTCATAACGAATGACCGGCGTTCCCTGCTCCAGGTTGGCATAGGTCAGAATCTCATCTACGAGCTTGTCCAGCTCTTCGATGTCGTGATCCATCCCATTGATATACTGCTCCCGCTCAGACGATGTTTCCGCATCAGCCACCATTTCCAGGGCAAAACGGAGTCGCGCCACCGGGGTGCGTAACTCGTGGGACACACCACGAATCATTTCCTTCTGGATACTCAGTAACCGCTGGATATGACTGGCCATACCATTAAAAGCCAATGCCAGCTGACCAATAGAATCGGAGCCATGCATCTTAACCCTGACATCTAGGTTACCCCGGGATATCTGGGTAGCCGCCTCTTCCATCTTGCGTAACCGCCGCTCCAGCCCACGCACCAGGACATAAATGGCAATACTCATCGATGCCAGCATGAACAGGCCAATGGTTGCCAATAGCCGGAAGGGGTAAAGATCCAGTAACTCCACCGGCCCCATGCGCAGAATACGCGAATCGCCTTCCATACCGACATACATGGTCATGGTTCGTCCATTAGGATTAAACATCACTAACGGATAACCGGTGCGCAGCAACGCCAGCTGACGAGGCCCCAGGCCCACAACTGGCGGCTCCATCAATGTCAATGGATACTTGAAAAGACGCTGTCCCAGCTCTGACAGTACTTGTTCACGCTCACCGACAGGGAATGACTGCAGCCAGTTATGCGTCAGTGTGGCATTACCCGAGGCCAACTGTTCGGTCAGATCCGTCACTGTGCCCACAAGCAATGTCTGCGAGTTAATGCGGGAGAACACCAGAAAGCTGTCATCACTGTTGGATTCCACAATGGCGCGGCCACCGGACAATCGATCCAGCATACGCTGACTGAGACCCGACTGATCATCCGGCATGACCTCCAGCGGAATCCCCAGTCGCTGCCCCCAGTCCATCAACTTGGCGTTCCACTGTGTCGGCTCCAACCGATCCAGTTGCCAGGCCATCATCCCGAATGTGCCCTGGGCGGTGCTTTCCCGGTAATCCTGTAGCCTGACACCATTAATGATGGTCAAGGCCATACCCGACAGGACGGCGACCAGCACCAGCGTAAACAGCAGGCCGCCGTATATGCGAAGAAATATACTGCTCACAACACCACTCAGTCCGTACCGGTTTTTACAAACAGATAGCCTTTGGAGCGGACGGTTTTAATCAACCGGGGATGCATGGGATCGTCACCGATCTTCGGACGGATGCGGGAAACGCGCACATCAATGGAGCGATCCTGGCCGTCGTATTCGATGCCGCGGAGCTTTTCAAAAATCTCTTCCCGGCTCAATACGCGCCCGGCATTGGAGCAAAGCAACCAGAGCAGGTCGAATTCAGCGCTGGTGAGATCAACACTCTGGTTCTCTAGCCAGGCTTCACGCATGGCACTGTCCACCACCAGGTTGCCAAAGGTCAACCGAATGACGCCGGTTTCCTCGGTTTTCTCAACCACCGGTAACCGGCGACGCATCAGGGCGCGAATCCGGGCCAGCAGCACTCGTGGTCGCACCGGCTTGGCGACATAGTCATCGGCCCCCATTTCCAGCCCGAGGACTTCGTCAAGATCATCGGTCCTGGCGGTCAGCATCAGGATCGGGCCACTGTATTCTGGCCGTACCCGACGGCAGATAGAGACACCATCCTCGCCTGGCAGCATCAGATCCAGCACCACCAGGTCCGGCTGTTCTTCCAGAATACGGGCAACCGCCTTGGCGCCATCACCCTCGATAGCGGCAGACATCCCGTTGTTTTCCAGGTATTCCTTGGTTAAAGCGGCAAGACGCTCATCATCCTCAACAATGAGAATGCGTCCGGAGTCGGCATTTTCCACATTCGTTTCCACAAGCAGTTGGTCTAAACCGGCAAAACAGGTGCCTGTCCGATGACAGAATACTGACGCCTCACGTCAGTCTTTACCCCTGCAGCATTACGATAGGCATAGCTTACCGATGCCTTATGATAATGACAGTTGCAATCTGTAACCAGAACAGCCTTCGTCACCCTTTGTAACAATTCATTCCCAACGCGCGTCCTGTTAGCAGGCAACACATCCGTCACAACGAAATCCCCCAAAAACATCCAAAAGACCATTGACACCCACCACAAGATATAGTGGAGCCGCCTGAAACCTGAATTAAAGGAAAAATCTATCCCTGAACAAACGTTAATTAAAAAAAAATATAGAGCGCCCGAAGGCCGAGGTTGTACACTGGCTCAACCCTTCGCGAGCATCGCTGGAATCGAAATTCTTGCGTGTGCGACCACTAACCCTTTTGCAATTACTCACACCTTATACACAGTCCTCCCGGGTATGCCCCAACTTGAAAATCTGGCCATACCGCTTTATCTTGTGTTTATACGTTTTAATTACCCAATATGTTGTAGATCTTGCAAATTGGCCTCAGGTCGGCAAGGATGACACCGGACCACGAATAAGTAGAGCAACAGGGTCTTGCGCAGTGTGTCAAAAACCAGGGAGGGGTTCCATGAATGAACCAATAACCACTGATCCGCCGGTAGTTTACCCGGCAGTCAGTGCGGCATTCTTGCGCCATCGAAACAGCACACAACAGGTCGCCGGTGCCCGCATACAGACTGCCAACAGGCATTAAGTTTGCTTACCACCTTTTTCAGGCACCACAACATATAGTGATCACAGGTACAGGGCTTCATGAACAAAAATCTTCAGGTCACCAAGCGTAACGGACAAAAGGACCGGCTGGACCTCGACAAAATCCACCGCGTTATCGCCTGGGCTGCCGACGGGCTGGACAATGTCTCCGTCTCCCAAGTCGAGCTGAAATCCCATATTCAGTTCTACGATGGTATCCAGACGGTCGATATCCACGAGACCCTGATCAAATCCGCCGCTGACCTGATCTCCCGGGACACCCCTGACTACCAGTACCTGGCCGCTCGCCTTGCCATCTTCCACCTGCGCAAGAAAGCGTTCGGACAGTTTGAACCCCCGGCACTCTATGACCACGTCGTCCGCTTGGTGGAACTGAAGAAATACGATAACCAGTTGCTGCTGGACTACACCCGGGAAGAGTTCGACGCCATGGACAGCTTCCTGGATCACAGCCGCGACATGGACTTCAGCTATGCCGCCGTCAAACAGCTGGAAGGCAAGTATCTGGTGCAGAACCGGGTCACCGGCGAATACTTCGAAAGCCCACAGTTCCTTTATATGCTGATCGGCGCCTGCCTGTTCTCCGGCTATCCGAAAGACACACGAATGGATTACATTCAGCGTTTCTACGATGCGGTATCCACCTTCAAGCTGTCACTGCCGACCCCGATCATGTCCGGCGTGCGTACCCCGACCCGCCAGTTCAGCTCATGCGTCCTGATTGAATGCGGCGATTCGCTGGATTCCATCAACGCCACAGCCAGCGCCATTGTAAAATACGTCAGCCAACGTGCTGGTATCGGCATTAATGCCGGTAATATTCGCGCCATCGGTAGCCCGATTCGCGGCGGTGAAGCGTTCCATACCGGTTGTATTCCGTTCTACAAGTATTTCCAGACCGCCGTGAAGTCCTGCTCCCAGGGCGGTGTGCGCGGTGGCGCTGCTACCCTGTTCTACCCGCTCTGGCACTACGAAGTGGAAAACCTGCTGGTACTGAAAAACAACCGCGGCGTGGAAGAGAACCGGGTTCGCCATATTGACTACGGCGTCCAGATGAACCGCCTGATGTATCAGCGTCTGATTCAGGGTGGCAATATCACCCTGTTTTCACCCAGCGATGTGCCCGGCCTCTACGATGCCTTCTTCGCGGATCAGGAAAAGTTTGAAGCCCTGTACGTCCAGTACGAACAGGATCCATCGATTCGCAAAAAGACCCTGAAGGCGATGGAGCTGTTCTCCCTGTTCGCCCAGGAGCGTGCGGGCACCGGTCGCATCTACCTGCAGAACGTCGATCACTGCAACACCCACAGCCCGTTCAACCCGGCCGTGGCACCCGTCCGCCAGAGCAACCTCTGCCTGGAAATTGCGCTGCCGACTAAGCCGCTGAAAGATATCAACGACCCGGACGGCGAAATCGCGCTTTGCACCCTCGCCGCCTTTAACCTGGGTAAAGTGGACAACCTGGATGAACTGGAAGACCTGGCTGATTTGATCGTTCGTGCCCTGGACAGCCTGCTGGATTACCAGGACTACCCGGTAGAAGCTGCACGTACCTCCACCATGGGTCGCAGACCCCTGGGTGTCGGCGTGATCAACTATGCCTATTACCTGGCCAAGCACGGTGTCCGCTACTCCGACGGTTCCGCTAACGGCCGGACCCACAAGACCTTCGAAGCCATTCAGTACTACCTGCTGAAAGCGTCCAACCGTCTGGCCCAGGAACAGGGTGCCTGCCCGAAATTCAACGAAACCACTTACAGCCAAGGCATTCTGCCTATCGATACCTATAAGGATGACGTCAACGGCATCTGCGACGAAGCCCTGCACTGCGACTGGGAAGCCCTGCGCGAATCCATCAAGACGCACGGCCTGCGCAACTCCACGTTGACAGCACTGATGCCATCCGAGACCTCATCCCAGATCTCCAATGCCACCAACGGTATTGAACCACCTCGCGGCTATGTCAGCGTCAAGGCCAGCAAAGACGGCATCCTCAAGCAGGTGGTGCCGGAATACGAACGCCTGCGTGATAACTACGAGCTGCTCTGGGATATCAACGGCAACGACGGTTACCTGCAACTGGTCGCCATCATGCAGAAGTTCATCGACCAGACCATCTCTGCCAATACCAACTACGACCCCAGCCGTTTCGAAGGGGGCAAAGTCCCGATGAAACTGCTGCTGAAAGATCTGCTGACCGCCTACAAACTCGGCGTCAAGACCCTGTACTATCACAACACCCGTGATGGCGCAGCTGACGAAAACCATAAAGAAGAAGACGACTGCGCTGGCGGCGCCTGCAAGATCTAAGACCGAAAAAAAAACAACGTCTGTCGTCCAAAGGACGACAGCGACCGACAAGACAACTGACTTCAGGCGGCCTGCCGCTGAGGACAACCTGACCGACTATGGCATATACAACCTTCAACCAGGAACAGTTCGACGCCACCCGCGAGCCCATGTTTTTCGGCCGCAACGTGAACGTGTCGCGCTACGACGTCCAGCGCTACAGCATTTTCGAGAAACTGATCGAAAAGCAGCTGTCGTTCTTCTGGCGTCCGGAGGAAGTGGATCTCTCCAACGACCGCAGTGACTTCAACGGCCTGCCGGAACACGAAAAGCACATTTTCCTCAGTAACCTGAAATACCAGACCCTGCTAGATTCAGTCCAGGGCCGCTCGCCCAACGTAGCGCTGCTGCCACTGGTTTCCCTGCCGGAACTGGAAACCTGGATTGAAACCTGGGCCTTCAGCGAGACGATCCATTCCCGTTCCTATACCCACATCATGCGTAACGTGGTGCCCAACCCGGCAGAGGTCTTTGATGACATCGTGTCCAACGAAGCGATCACCAAACGGGCCACAGCGATCACCTGCTACTATGACGAACTGATTGAGGCCTGCCACTGGTATCACACCCTGGGCGAAGGCTCCCACGCCGTGGATGGCAAGACCATCAACGTCTCTGTCCGCGATATCAAGTGCAAACTGTACCTGACACTGATGTCTGTCAACGTACTGGAAGCCATCCGCTTCTACGTCAGCTTTGCCTGCAGCTTCGCCTTTGCTGAGCGCGCCACCATGGAAGGCAATGCCAAGATCATCAAACTGATTGCCCGGGACGAAGCCCTGCACCTCACTGGCACCCAGCATATCCTGCAGCTGATGGCGGAAGGCAAGGATGATCCGGAAATGGCCGAGATTGCCAAAGAGCTGCGCGAAGAAGCCCGCGAAATCTTCATCGCGGGTGCCGAGCAGGAGAAAGAATGGGCGGAATACCTGTTCAAGGACGGCTCCATGATCGGCCTGAACAAGGATATTCTCAGCCAGTATGTTGAATACATCACCAATCAGCGGATGCTGGCCATCGGTTTTGATGCGCCTTTCAGCGTCCGACAGAATCCACTGCCCTGGATGAACAGCTGGCTGAACAGCGATAACGTTCAGGTGGCTCCTCAGGAAGTTGAAGTCAGCTCCTACCTGGTGGGCCAGATCGACAGCGACCTGCAGTCTGAAGACTTTAGCGATTTCTCGTTGTAACCTGCTGACAGCGCCCATCCGGGCGCTTTTTTTTCACCCGCCCCGGCACCGGGCGACAGCAAGGGAAAGGTACGATGGCCAACATCGTTAAGATCGTCGACGGTTACAGCTTCATTCCCCGCTCCGAACACACCCTGCTTGAAGCGCTGGAACACCAGAACCTTGAAATGGAATACCAGTGTCGTCAGGGGTTCTGTGGTTGCTGTCAGATCGATCTGGTCGAAGGGGCTGTAGAGTATCTGGAAGAACCTATCGCCTTTGTGCCTGAGGGTAAAATCCTGCCCTGTTGCTGCCGACCTGCTGCGGATATCACCGTTGAATTGCCTATGCCCCTTGCGATGCTGCAAAAACAAAAGAATTCGGCTTGATTTTGCCGATTTCGAGACAAGATGGTGTTCATCCCCCATCTTCAACACAGATGCATCCGTAAGAATTTTGCATAATTTTATGTGAACACACCAATTCCCCAATAAATACCAATCTGGACACTAAAAATTCACCGCAAAAGATAATCGCTGAAATAAAACACTGTGCTATTTAAACATAATGAAACAGCGTAAATACAACACTAACAGAAGCAAGCAAAAAACTTACCCTCACCCATCCCCCCCTGATTCCAATTAAACCCAAAGACCGGGCTAAGTTACCCCTTGTGGTTGGTAGCACCAATGTCCAATGATTTTCTCGAACATGCGTGCAGTCGTCAGCCTATGACGCTCTGTTAGAGCGCGCCGCCAAGCGAGGTAATGAGTCATA
>MUIA01000133.1 GCA_002084115.1 Oceanospirillales bacterium LUC14_002_19_P2
ACCGGTTGCGGTTGTTTTGCCAAAAGAGGACAGAAGGTAGTCAGAGTACAGCTCAATCAGATCGTGTTTCATACCGGCAATAATGCCGTATTTTCAGTCTTGTGCGTAACTTGAGTGAATAAAACGACCCAGAACAGCTTCTGGGTAGCGGGGGAGAAATCCCTGACCACCTTGTCAGGGCCACCACTCAAGGCAACAGCGATCAACGCCAGCAGGGTCAGTCCCACATCGCCAAGGATAAACCCTGCGCCGGCCTGCCAGGTCTGGTCGCCGGCCAGGTAGCCGATAATGGGGGGGGAAAATAAGGTTGCCCGCTACTAAAAACAAGGAGAAGGTCATGAGTCCCAATGCGGCGATGTTTGTTGTCTTCACAGCAGCCTCGTGTCATCAGATGGATGGAGACTGTCAGCGTTACGGGTGGGGATTCTGGTTGTGTGTATGAAGGCGGTGCGACAACCATCGGCCCTTTCCGTAAGGGCAGACAGTTTTCGTAAATACTAGACTGCCAACCCGCATCTCAGTAGCAGGGCAGCAGATAGTAGCAGGGCAGCACAGGACAACATGCCGGTTACAGCATTTTTGAAGTCTGAATGAGAAGTAACCGGATTCATGAGTTCTGTAATCAGCCAAGCTAGTTTAGTGAAATTCGTCTTGGTCGAGACTATGGTAGTTTGCTGTACTGCCTATATAGGTAAAACTACGCATCGCGTACTTGTGTCCAGCTTTCATTAAAAAGGCGGTGGGCTGTCAAATGTCATGGATGACATTTTGCCAGGGTGACTAAACGACAATCTGGTCGCATGTAGATGCAGATGCGTTGCAGCAGAAGGAGCCGCTTCGTGGGCGTAGAAACTGCAGCCAACAATCGGGTGCCCGATAGCTGCCATATGCACCCGTAGCTGGTGGGACCGTCCGGTCACCGGTTCGAGCCAGACCCGACCATGATGATTTAGACTGGGCATCTTCTGATAACGGGTGAATGCACTTTTTCCCTGTTCGTGATCGACCATTTGGCGGGGGCGGTTCGGCCAGTCGCAGCGCAATGGCAGGTCAACTTCGCCGCTTTCCTGCTCCAGCTCACCCCAGACGTCGGCGACATAGGCCTTGCTGACTAGGCGATCCTGAAACTGGCGGCTCAGCGCCCGGTGACTGTTTGCATGCAGGCCAAACACCATGATGCCGGATGTCGCCATATCGAGCCGGTGGACGACACGGGTTTCCGGCTCAATAGCCTGAAGGCGCGTCAGTGCACTGTCGTAGTTGTCAGGGTGGCGACCGGGCACGCTGAGCAGGCCAGCCGGCTTGTCGACAACCACGATGTCATTGTCACGATACAGTTCCCGGAGAACGTCCAGGCAGGGGGGAGCGATATAGCATTCTGTCATGCGGGTATTGTCAGCGATAACCGACAGGATGCAAGTTGGGAGATGCACGTGTGTTCGTGACGAGCACGGGGATAACCAAGCATTTGCTGAATCAGGCTGGAACCGGGCGTTTTCCCAGTTTCCGTTGCAGGGTGCGGCGGTGCATACCGAGGCTGCGTGCCGTGGCCGATATATTGCCTTCATGCTCATGCAGAACTTTCTGAATATGCTCCCATTCCACACGGTCGACTGACATGGGTTGTTCGGCTGATGGCAAATGCGGGTTAGGGGTTTTTCCCTGCAGTGCGGCAAGAATCTGGTCGGTATCGGCGGGCTTGCAAAGGTAATCCATTGCGCCCAGCCGCATGGCTTCAACAGCGGTAGCGATACTGGCGTAACCGGTTAATACAATGGTTTTGCAGTCAGGCGCCTGTGTCTGTAATACCGGTATTAATGCCAGGCCGGATGCACCCTCCATCTTGAGATCGACGACGGCGTAATCCGGTTGATAACGTGCCAGCAGTGACTGGGCATTATCGACACCATCTGCAACGATGACGTCAAATCCTTTCCGACGGAATGAGCGGGCCAGCACTTGGTGGAATGTCACATCATCATCCACCAGTAAAACGAGAGGATTGCCTGATTCGATATTTACCCTTTGGCTCATGCGGCATCCTTTTGTGTGGCAGGCAGTGTTACGGTTGTCAGGGTGCCGCCTTCCGGACGACGGTAGAGTCTTACTTCTCCCCCACTGCGCTCAATGGTGGCCTGGCTGAGTTGCAGTCCTAACCCCAATCCTTCTTTTTTCACCGAGACCGGTGGTGATGTGACGGTTTTGTCTGGCGGCAGATCAAAGCCCGGTCCGTTGTCGGTGATCTTGATAATGATAGTTTTCTCAGCAGGTATCAACGCGACCGTTACCGGTTCCGGCGATGCATCAGCAGCATTGTTCAGCAGGTTGATCAGAGCCATGGGTAGAGCAGAATCGACCGAAATCTGGTACTGACTGATTGGTTTCTGATGGTTTGGGTCAACATGGGTTGTGACAGGTTTGAGATGAGGGCGAAGCAACTGCCACTCATCTAATACTTCAGTCAGAAATTCTGTGGCGGACAACGTATCGGGTTCAACACGTTGACTGCTGGTGACGAGACGATTCAGACGTTTCTTGCATTCAGTCACCTGGGTTTTCAGGAGTTTGATGTCGTCTGATAATTCGGGATTATTCTGGTGTTCTTCTGACAGGTCTCCCAGCACGACAGCCATGGTTGCCAGTGGTGTGCCCAGTTCATGGGCGGCTCCCGCCGCAGTGGTCGCGACAGCCAACAGGTGTTCATCCCGTAACTGTCGTTCACGGGCTTGTGCGACAGTTGCTCTTTCTTCCCGCAGGGCCTCAGCCATGCGAACCACGAAAAAATTAATCAGCAGGGTGCTCAGTGTGTAGGTCAGCCACATGCCGCCCAGATGCATGAAAACCATGGAGCTCATGGTTTCCTGGGTATCATGTCCGGACGTATGACCGGCCAGCGGTTGATACCACTTCATTAACAGTGTGTAGACAACGATGGATAAACAACTCAATCCCCAGCTATAACGCAATGGCAGCAGCAGTGCGCCCATGATTACAGTGATCAGGAACACCGAAATGAACGGGTTGGTATAGCCGCCGGTGAGATAGAACAGGGTCGCCTGTGAAAACAGATCAAACAGTAGTTGGGCGAACAATTCATGATGGCCAATGGGGCGCGAGCATCGCAGGCGCAGTAAGGTGCCAATAATCACCAGGGCGTTCAGGCACAAAATCAGGCTGACCGCCAGCACCGGGATCGGCAACGCCAGGCTGTAACCGGCCAGCAACAGGCCAATGGTTTCTGCAATCAGGACAATCGTGCGGACACTGCAGAGGCGCTGGAGGTTTCGGGCGCCGGCATTCAGCGATTGGTTCATACATCCTTATCAATGAAACGAAGCAGGCTGTCATGGCAACAGAGACAGCCTCCCAATGTCAATATTGTCTGGCTGTCATCAGAACTGCCATTTTGCTTTGACCCAGACTTGACGACCCGGCTCGTTTACCCGAATCGCATCAGGGTTGAATGGATCAACACTGGCGGCGTTAACATGCAGGGCATAGGTTTTATCCAGCAAGTTTTCCACGCCCGCCGAAAGCAGCAGCGACGGATGTGCCTGCCAGCTGCCATGGAGATGGACGACACCATAACCTGCTGTTTCCCCGGCATCGAGCCCACTGTTTTCATCAATATCATTTTGGTTGGTTGCCAGTTGCCAGCGCACGCCAGCCTTCCAGACGCCGTTTTGCCAGTCCAGCGCCAGCTGGCCAGACAACGGGGCGATCTGGGAGAGGTTTCGATCATCGGAATGATTGCGGCCACGGGTCCAGGCGATATCGGCCGTCAGTATCCACTGTTCGGTCAGTGGTGACGTCAGCTGCCCTTCCAGACCGTAAAGGCGAGCATCGACATTGTCGTACAGGATGGCACCGGTATCGGTATACCGGTTAATGTAATCGTCCACCCGGTTGTAAAAGACCGTGGTTGACCATTGCCCCATACCCATCGTTTCTTGCCAGGTTACTTCAACCTGATGATGTTTTTCCGGCTTCAGATCCGGGTTGCCGACCCAGTCCGGATTGCCAGACATACCGGGAGCGGCAATAAATCGCTCGGTAGCGTCCGCCGTTCTGACACTGCGGCTGAAGGCCAGTTCCAGTTGTGAGTCTTTGTCGTAACGGTGTGTCCAGCTGACAACTGCACCCAGGTTGGTTTCATCGGCACTGTCATCACGGGTGCCGTAATGGGTCTGGTACAGGTCGACAGGCGTGTTACTGCCAAATGTCTGATGGGCCGCGCGGGCTTCAGCGTTGACATGATCAATGCGTAACCCCGTTCGTAGACTGTTATGAGTATTTAAGGCGGTATCAGCCTCAACAAATAGGCCGGTCTGCTGCTGCCTGACATCAGGCCACATCAGTGCATTGGCCATCCATGCGCCGGAATTTTTGTTGACCATGTAACGCTCGGCGTTACGGCGATTGTCCAGGTAGTCAATGCCGAGGGTAATATCCGATGTACCCCAGCTGGCATAGCCCAACAAGCGACCGCCGCGGGTGTCGGAAGTGGAGTCAGTTAACATGCCCATCATTCCGGAGGGGTTCCTGTCACGCACGGTGAAATTATCCATCCGGTGTTCAACATCTGAACCGTAGAGCTGGAGTTCTGTGCTTTCGAAGAAACCACTTTCCAGTTCCTGTTCCAGCTTCAGTCGCCAGCTGTCATTGTTGGCCTCGGGGCTGTCCATCCCGTTGCCGGCATAATAGATATCCTCTTCCCGGACAGACTCAAGGCTCACTTCAGCCCAGGTGCTTTCCGTGAGCTGGTAGCCTGCAACAGCGCCCCCGCCTTTGCTGTCATAACCTGAGCTGACAGTATTACCGCTGCCATCGTCATAGTTATCCATGGACGTATATTTGCCAAACAGACGGAGATAACCGTCTGCATTGCCGGCCGTGATATCCGCAGAGAAATCCTTAAGGTCGCTGTTGCCGGTATAACCGCCGGTCAGGGTGCCCTGCATGGCCGGCTCCGAGAATGACGGGCGAGTCCGCTCCAGCAGGATCGTGCCGCCGCTGCCGCCACCGCCGTAGATAACGGAGCGGTTGCCCCGAATGACGGTAACGGTGTCATAACCGGCGAGCGTTGTGTAAGTGGTTGGTGGATCCATACGGCCGGGGCAGGCGCTAAAAAGATAACCGCCGTCGCTTAATACATTCAGCTGGTTTTGCTGCTGGCCACGGATGATCGGCTCGAACCCTTTGCCACCCCGCCGGGTGGCAGTGGCGCCCGGAAGTTCCCGCAGCAGGGCGCCGGCATCGGTGGTGGACTGTGTGGTTATGCCGTCGACAGTCAGCTGGCTTTCACCAGGCAGCGGTTCGGCCTCGACATCAATGGTTAACAGGGTATCGGCATGCGCCTGTAGCAGGGTCGCTGACAATGCCAGCGCCAATGGTGTGTATTTCCCCATGGTCTTTCCGTCTTTCAGATTGTTTTATGCGGAAAATCTTACCGGCGGAAAGCGGATTTGAGAGTGTGACAGATTGTCGCAGGTTCGTCGGTCACAGCGTCGAAACACCGGGTTTGAGCCGATAGTTGATCGTCAGAGTGATGTGTTCAGGGCCATTCGGTGGCGGCAGCGGCAGAGCCGCCTGTATGGCACTCAGCGTGGGCTGATGAAAGACCCGTTTACCTTCAACAATATTTGCGTTCACCAAGTAACCGCTTTGATCAATGCTGAGATTCACGGTGATACTGCCTTCCAGCCCTCGCCGACGTGCCCGGGTTGGGTAGCGCTGATGTTCACTGATCCGGGCATGTAATGTCTCTAACCAGGTTTTTTTTCGGTCTTTTTCAATGCCGGGTGAGATGGTACTAGGCTGGGGTGGGGCACTGGCCACGGGTGGAACTTGTTTGACGTGATTCTGCACATTGCTCTTGGAATGGGCTTTCTCAGGCAACGTGCGCGCCTTCGAGCGGGTCTCAGATACGGTCGTTGGGCTAGGGCCTTCCAACGGTTTTTGTGGTTTAGGTTCAACGTTTGTCTGCTGGGACTTTTGAGGAGTCTCTTTAGCAGGGGGGGGAACGGGAGCTTCTGTTGCTGCCGTTGTCGTGCTTGCCGAAGGCGCTTGCAGTTGAATGCTGTAGATTTTTCCTGCCTTGGAAGGTGGAATTTCGGGTGCAGGCACTTCCAGCAGCCAGGCAGCAAAGAGATGCAAAAGAATGGAAAACAATAACAGACGTTTCATGATTCCGTCGGGCCAGCCGTGGCAGCGGTTTGCCTGATGCTTTTTGGATGAATTGTAATACAGGCCATCGACTTTCAGGGTGCGACAGGTTGTCGCAGGTCAGCCTCTTTTCCATCGCCGAGTCGCTGGACGGAAAGATGGCCTTCCCGGTACTATCGATCCGCTATGCTTCAGCCATTTGTTGTTGTAATGGAACCCTGCCGCATGAATGTATCCCCGGATTTGATCGAAGCCACTATCGATTGTCGCCGAGACCTGCACCGTTACCCTGAGCTGAGTTGGACGGAATTCCGCACAACCGCGAAAGTGGCTGCCACCCTTGATGCTCTTGGGTATCAGCTGCATTTTGGTGAGGATTACCTTGATCTTCCCTCGGTTATGGGACGAAATATCGATGTTGCTGGAGAAAAGCAGCGAGCAGCAGGACAAGGGGCAGACCCCGTCTGGCTGGAGCAAATGGGTGACTACACGGGTCTGGCGGCAACGATGACTATGGATCGGCCGGGACCTGTCATTGCACTCCGTTTTGATATTGATGCGCTGCCAGTCAGCGAGTCGCAGTCTTCGGCACACGTTCCCTGCTGTGGAGGGTTTGCGTCTGAAATTGATGGAAAAATGCATGCCTGCGGCCATGACGGCCATACTGCCATCGGTTTATCGGTCGCGCGTTGGGTGGCGGAAAACCGTGAGCATCTGGCCGGTGAGATCCGTCTGATTTTTCAGCCCGGTGAAGAAGGCTGCTGTGGGGGAAAGCGGTGGCAAAGGGGCCAATAATCACCGGTGTCGATTATTTCCTGGCGATGCACCTAGGTATCAACGTGCCCAGTGGCGCGGTGGTGGTGAATCCCATCGGCTTCCTGGCAACCACCAAATTTGATATGACCTTCTCCGGGCGCCCGGCCCATGCTGGCATCGAACCCAACGCCGGTGCCAATGCATTGGCCTGCGCCTGTACGGCTATCAGTCAGATGCTGGCGATTCCTTCCCACCGTGATGGCATGACCCGAATTAATATTGGCAATCTGATCTCCGAAGGCGGGCGCAATGTGATACCTGCCAGTGCCCGTCTATGCGGTGAAACCCGCGGAGAAACGCAGGCGCTGGATGCCTATATGATGGAGGCCGTTCAGCGTATCAGTCAGGCGGCGGGTGTCATGCATGGTGTTGACGTTAAATTAACCATTCAAGGCGAAGCACCGGATTGTGACAACAGCCCTGATCTGGTCGCTCGTCTCCGGCAGCAGGCAGAGCAGTTGCCTGGCATCAATGACGTCGTTGAACAACGCCCCTTTGGCGCCAGTGAGGATGCCACTTGGATGGTCAGGGCGGTCCAGGCACAGGGGGGGCAAGGCGTGTATTTCATCATGGGCAGCGACTTGCCTGAGGGCCACCACAAGAGTGGTTTTGATATTGATGAAGCGGTGCTGGGTTCTGCGGTGGCCTTGATAGCGGCTATGGTTGAATCCCTGACGACGGATCCTTCTGATAACTAATGTTACCGCCTGGCCTATTGGGAGCAGCCACGGAGATCAATAGGCCAGATATCCACCACCTGATCCCCTTCTACCACATAAAAGCGGTCGAACAGGTTAATGGTGGGATCACAGTGGGGGACGATCAGCTCCAGCACTTCCCCCACCCCTGGTAGCGGAACACCGGACGCTCCTGTAACTTTGCCGTGCTCATCACCAAAGCCGTTCCAGTCATACCTTAATCCCGGATGGCTGATAATCCGAGGCTGGGTCGGATCGATGTACAGTGCTTTCAGGCCGGCATCCACAGTGACATGGGTGTCATGGTTGGCGCTGATGACGGTCACCAATTGGGTCATGGCATGGTGGAACCGGCTGAAAGAGGCTGTTGCAAAAGCCCAATTCAGTGGCATAGGCGATGACCTTATTCTGCAATAGCACCTTATGCTGCTCTCAATATATTCTCTACCTCTTTTTCATGGCAATGCAGATCACCTCGTA
>MUIA01000222.1 GCA_002084115.1 Oceanospirillales bacterium LUC14_002_19_P2
CGAGGATATTGTGGATTGTTGCTGCAATGCCTGGAATAAACTGTGTAGCGAGGCTGGACGGTTGTTCAGTTTATGCTCTCGCTAGTGGGCACTTATGCAGTAGTTAGAAAAGGCGATTGGTATCATATCAATAATATGAGTGTCAGGTATCCATAGTCAGCCATTCTCTGCGATACTTAAATAAATATTGATCTCATCAGTCAGGGACGACACGATGTACAAGCGCTTCGCCCTCTTTTCCATGCCACCGGTCGTGATGACCATTGTGCTGCTGGGCAGCCTTACCCTGCTTTCCTTTTATTATGAAAAACTGTTGATTAATTCCACTAATGAACGGTTGAAACAGGTGGCCGATGTCGCCGCCATGGTATTCCGTAAGGAAGTGAACCATGAAGAAGGCGCTCATGCTCACGATGTAGAGCCTGCCAGCGACGATGAGGCGTTTTTTGACGCCCTGATCGCCGAAGTGGACGGCATAGCGCCTGGATCATCCATTGAGGAAGACGACGCCCATTACCAGGATTCGGTTAACATTGATGCGCTGATTGACCAGATCGCCGCCACAACCGGCAGCCGGATCACCCTGATCGATCAGAATGGTGCTGTTCTCGGAGACTCTACGCTGGCCGAACTGGATCTGTTATCGGTGGCTAACCATGCAGAACGCCCTGAGTTTGTCAGTGCCCTGGATACAGGACTTGGCCGCCATGAACGCTTTAGTGAAACGCAGGGCGAGGATACGCTGTACGTTGCGGTCAAATCCTATATTACGGACCATTACGGTATCACCAGTCCTTATGTTATTCGGGCGGCACTGCCCCGAACCATGATCACCAATCAGATGCTGCAGATCTGGATGTGGGTCTCTCTGATCAGCTTTGCCGGTATCACCTGCGTTGTTGCCATTACCATTTTCTTCAAGCAGATGATGGACAAGCAATCCGCCAGAGAGCAGGCGGGCCTGAAAGCCGAGGTTAAAGAAAGAACCCGAGAACTCAGCCTGATGCAGCAACTCGGCAGCCTGATGTCTGCCTGTACCACCATGGACAGCGCTGCCAAGGTGGTGCATCCGGTAGCCGACAAGCTATTACCCGGCTGCAGAGCAGGCGCCATATCCCTGATAAAGTCATCCCGTAACCGGCTGGAGATGCTGACCAGCTGGGGGGAAGAATGGCAGGGCGCTGACCGCTTCGAACCCAGCGAATGCTGGGCTTTGCTGAAAGGCCATGCCCACTGCAGCGATGATGATGGTCTGGAAATCCGTTGCGCCCACAGCCACGATGGCCACGATGTACAAATCTGTATTCCGCTTGTCGCCCAGGGAGAAACCCTCGGCATCCTGCACCTCAGCTACCCCGATAAGGAACACATGGAAGCCAACAGCGCCATGGCGGAATCCATGGCCGAGCAAATAGGGCTGGCACTGGCCAACATGCGTCTGCGTGAAGACCTCCGCCAGCAGGCCATCCGCGACCCAATGACCGGCCTGTTCAACCGCCGTCATATGATGGACTACCTCGAGCAGCAGGTTTACCAGACCGAGAACCATCACAAGCCGCTGTCCCTGATGATGATCGACCTCGATCACTTCAAACGGTTTAATGACACCTTTGGCCATGATGCCGGTGACTATGTTCTCAAGCAGGTTGCCATTGAGCTGCGTCAGGCAACCGGCAAGGAAGACCTGGTCTGCCGGTATGGCGGCGAGGAGATCTGCATTATCTGTCCGAACCGGGATCTCGAAGCCACCCGTGAACTCGCCCTGAACCTGGTGCAGCGCATTGCCGGTCAGGGGATGCAGTTCAATGGTCAGGCACTGGGCAATATTACGCTGTCAGTCGGTGTCACTACCCGACGTGATAATGAAACGTCCATTGAGAAGATGCTAAAGGAAGCCGATGATGCGCTCTATGAGGCCAAGGAAGGGGGCAGAAACCGGGCAGTCGTCAACAGCGACAACCTGCCACCGGTCAGCAACATTACCTCTATCGATGATGTGAAACCCTCAGGTCAGGATGCCGGGTAACACGCCCCACCACAGGATTCATCTCCCCTCGTTACCACCTGAATCCTGTTGATGCGTTACGGCATCAGCAGGGTTTTCTGCCATACACCGTCCACCCGATCATACTGCTCACGGCGATGTAGCCGGTCATCATCCGAGCCAGTCCAAATCTCGACCATCTCCGGCAAAAGCTGCAGCACCCAAACGCCCTTTGGGAAGGGCAGTGAACCATTCGCGCCATATTGCTGCCGCAGCACTGCAGCCCCCTCAGCGACACTCTGGTGGGAAGGTATCACGCTACTCTGTGGCGCCACGGTTTCGTGGAGCACATCGGCAATCTGGCTGTAGACCGGCTTGCCCGCCCAACCGTGCCGGAACGCCTCGTCCTGTCGATAACAGTAGCCGCCGCGAATCCGGAACTGGATAAAATCCTGCGGCCAGAATATATGCAGTTCATACCGGCCGTTTTCCTGCAACTGCTGCGCCTTCGGGCTCTCCCGGTTCACGTAAATATCGATGCCCGCTTCAGAGACCTGTCTCAAGGTGATCATCCGGGTTCGGGGAAAACCTGCTTCATCAATGGTGACCAGGTTGGCAGAGCGCGCCAGCGGATCCCGGCCCCGGATCGCGCGTTGATAATGGTGAACCAGTTGGTCGATAGGATTGTCTGACATAAGAATTCCACACCGGCTGCCGGTCAATGTAACTACATTATCATGAGTTTATCTCCATCCATGCAGGTTGTAGTCAGAAGCTCACACCATGAGAATTGAAGAACCATCAACATTGTCCATTGATACCCCTGCCCTGGTGCTGGATCGCCAGAAGCTCAGGGACAATATTCAAACCATGCAGGCCTATGCCGAGCAGATGGGTGTCGCGGTCCGGCCCCATATCAAGACCCACAAATGCACCCATATTGCCCGCTTGCAGCAGGACATGGCGCCATCGGCATCAGTGCCGCCAAGGTTAGTGAAGCAGAAGCACTGGTCAAGGCCGGGATTGATGGCATCCTGATTACATCGCCGGTTGTCACCGAGCACAAAATAGCCCGCCTGATGACGCTCCTGCAGCGAGCGCCCGATCTTATGGTCGTGGTGGACAGTACCGCTAACGCCTGCCAGCTGAATGACGCCTGTCGTCAAGCGAACCTCACGCTCACCTGCCTGGTCGATATTGACCCCGGTGTCCATCGTACCGGCGTCAGTTATACCGAAGCCCAGGGGTTTGCGCGCACAATCCACAATCACACCCACCTTAACCTGGCCGGGTTGCAATGTTACGCCGGCAACCTTCATCATATTGCGACCTTTGAGGCGCGCCAGGAAGCCTCAACAAAGGCCATGACACAGGCTGCCGCCGTTCGCCGGCAATTGCTGGAAGCCGGGCTCCCCTGCCCCATCCTGACCGGTACAGGAACCGGCACCTTTGACATCGACAGCGCCATCGACGGCGTGACCGAGATTCAGCCGGGTTCGTATACAGTCATGGATCAGGAATACGCGAATATCGAAGGCTGTGATCAACAGCCTTTCAGAGGCTGTCGCGAAACCAGTATCAACGGGTAATATACACACATCTGCAGATAGCCCGTAACGACCAATGACAACAAAGCAAAAAATTGACCTCTGCCGAACTCCACAATTCGATTTT